>JABMPO010000241.1 GCA_013203015.1 Fidelibacterota bacterium | reverse complement strand
TAGGAACATTATCGCTGGGATCCGTCCGCCGCTATTTAAGTATTCATGCGGAATTACCACATGATACTACCGCATTGAACCTGGCAAATACTAATGATACTGGCGTTACTAATGAAACATCGGCCGGTGAGGTATTAGAGACAATGATGAAATTGGATGTAAGTGCCCTGGCGGTTGTCGATGAAAACAGGGAAATTACCGGTACAATCCAGAAAACAGACATATTACGTAAGTACCAGGAACTGCTTTTAAAACGTGATTCCACCAATGTCTTAGGTTTCGCACTAAAATATATACAACACTCTCATCATTATAAGATAGAAGTAATGAATGGTTTTATGATGGCTCGTATCGATGTTCCATCGGCATTTATTAATCAAACAGTTGCATCGGTAAATGTCCGTAAAAAATTTAAAATCGACGTGCTCCTGATTCGCCGTAAAACTGCCCAGGGATGGTCTGATATTATGCCTGATTCGAAAATTAAAATGCTGGCAGGCAATCAATTACTAATTTTTGGTCGGGAAAATGAGGTTAATAAATTTTGTAAGCTAAATTGATATTGTTATGAATTATCGCATAGTTCTAAATACATTGTCCCGCATTGCGGGGATATTGTCATTAGCTATGTTACCGCCCTATCTACTTTCTTATATATTTCATGAGAGTAACCATAAACATTTTTTAATTCCAATAATCATTTTACAGATACTTGCCTTATTTTACCTGATAGATCGCAGATCAATCAATGAATTGCGTATCAGAGAATCATTACTTATTGTTGTTGCAGCCTGGCTTGGTGTAACAATTATTGGGGCGATCCCGTTTTTACTGGATCATATCTTCCTAAATTTTACTGATGCTTTTTTTGAGACTCTATCGGGTTTTACTGCCACCGGCTCAACGGTTCTAATCAATATCGAGCAGGTTCCTAAAAGCGTACTATTCTGGCGTTCGGAAACGCATTGGCTTGGTGGAATGGGCATTGTTGTGCTGGCAATTGCCATCTTCCCCTCACTGCACGTAACCAACAAATTATTCAGTTCGGAAGCGCCGGTATCAGTTGCTGACGATAAATTATTTCCACGGATTTCGATGATTGCCAAATCATACTGGAAAGTTTACTTGTTATTAACGTTGGTCGAAGTAGTCTTGCTGATTCCTGCTATGGGTTGGTTTGATGCCATTACGCATTCTTTTGCCAGCATTGCCGGTGGTGGCTTTTCCACGCGGAATGACAGCATTGCCTTTTTCAACAGTCTGTATGTAGAAGTGATTTTAATCGTCTTTATGCTACTCGGGGCAACCAGCTTTATTCTGCATTTTAAAGCTTTGCACGGAAAATTCACCTATCATAAAAACCGGTCCCTGAAAATCTTTATTGGAATTATTTTAGCTGCCAGCTTATTAATATCTGTCAATCTGGTGCTTTTCCAATCTACCAAATTGACTATTTGGGAAGCATTACGAACCGCGCTGTTCCAGGTTGTTTCAATTATTTCGACCACTGGGTTTGCTACTGTTGATTTCCGTTTCTGGCCACCATTCAGCAAATTGCTGTTACTGTTGTTGATGTTTGTTGGTGGAATGGCTGCTTCTACCAGTGGATCGATAAAAATCTGGCGCTTTGAGATTCTGATTAAATCAATCAAACGGGTAATGAGCCGTGCGCTACACAATAAAGTTGTAACACCGATCCATTTAAAAGGCAAATGGTTGGACAATCAATTAGAGTTACGCATAACAACTTTTATAGTAGCTTATCTATGTATCTTCGTACTCTCCGGCTTATTACTGGTCAGTCAGGGCTATAACCCTGCAACATCATTCAGTGCCGTAGCAGCAACACTGGGAAACGTAGGACCGGGAATCGGCGCTGTGGGACCGTTTGACAATTTTGCCCAGTTTTCCCAGTTTGCTAAATGGATCTTATCATTTGATATGTTGCTTGGGCGTCTGGAAATCTGGACGGTACTGGCCTTGTTCATCCCGGAATTTTGGTTATAGCTCTACCTGCAAAACCTAATAGCCAAGTTGATCTACCCATAACGAATTTATTTTACAATTAAAATCGGACTGTCACTTTTACCCATAACACTAACCGGTTTACTTCCCACAAAGAATTTTTTGAGAGGGTTTTTACTTGAGATTCCCATAATTGTGATATGATTCTCCCCCGCCATAGCCACAATTGTTTCCACCGGATCACCAACCTTTAAATGCCGCTGATATTTGACACTGGCCTCCTCAAGATATTGGCAGGCACGATCAGATGCACCACGATACCCGGAGCCAAAACGTTGTCGCTTGGAAACAGTCAGAACATCAACTTCCAGTTTATAAGCTTTGGCAATTGTAATACCAAAATCAACGGCTTTTTTAGTGCCTTTTGAATCATCAACCGCCAGTAATACTCGATAAAGTTTATTAAAATCGATTTGTTTGACCACTAAAATGGAACTGTCAATATATTGGACTAGATCATGCGCCATGCGCCGTTTCTGGCTACCGCCGATAATTGTCACATCATAGGAATGTTTCTGTACTTCATCACGGAGTTCGGAAATTATTTCACCAAATCTCAGGATCAAATTGACCTGCTTACAAAATACTCCTTCCAGATTGATTTCACCCCGCGTCCCCGCCCTTTTAACCAATAATTTTTTTTGGAATCCGGTCTCACAACTTTCCGGACTGATAAATTGATTGTCTTTCAGGTAATCAAAGGCCCATTCCAGTACCGAAACTGCCGGTTGATCAAAATTCCAGCGTTCCATTGACTCCTGTGCCAAGCGTACTTGATCCCGGGTAAATGAACTGGACTTCGGGCTTACACAGGCTATGGTTACGCAAGCTTTAAATGCTCGTGCAATTTCCAAACCGATTTTTAATGTCGCTTCGGAATATTCCTTACTGGATATTGCAATTAATAATCTCATGATGGTGCTCCCCCATCACTATTTAATTTAGCATTGAGTACTCTCAAAACCATAATCTCCAATAAGTATTGGCATAAATAATCAGTATTATCATACTAATTAATCCGACTTTCCAGCCGGCTTTAAAAAAGTCTTTGGCGCTGACCAGTCCACTGGAATAAATAATGGCACAGACCGGTGCCGCAACTGCTGTGAAAAAACCGAAAGCTGATGCAATTACGGTGAGTAATCCCTGATGGATCAGGTTATCCCCCATGTGCAGGGTTATGGGTCCCAGGACCGCAACTGTGGCCGAACCTGACAAAGTATTGGCCATAGCGGTGGACATGGTAATAATAACAACATCAGATAAAAAGCCCAGAGGTTCCGCTCCATTGGCCAATAAACTTATCAATCCATTGGCAAGCCAGAGGGCTGCTCCGGTGGAACGCATGTAGGTACCCAACACGATAGTTGCCCCAAAAAGTATTATTACACCCCAATGGGTATTTCGATTTATATCGTCCCATTTCACCAGACCGAAAATGATATATAACATCACCCCAGTTAAGGCAATCGTACCCAAACCAAACCGAGTTGAGAAAAATATCCAGCCCAGAAATACCAGGATAAAAATAAACAAACCGCCCAGCTCCCGGAAGGTAATTGCGCCAGCCCGGGCGACTTGTACTTTTAATTTCCGGATTCCACTGTCTAAAACATCGTAGTTAGTTGAAAAGCTGGTCATCAAAATAAATGCGACCAATGGTGCCAGAATTATCACAAGTGGATAGATATACAACATCCAGTGGGCATATGATATATTGCCGATTCCCGATTCATTTAAATAATTGAGCATGATAACATTCCGACCCGCTCCCGAAGGAGTTCCAATGGATCCTACCAGCGCACCATAGGCAATGGAAAACAACAGAATAGCTGCCAATCCGCGACTTTTTTCCACATCCCTGGACGTATATCGCACCAGTGTCATACCAATTGGCAGCATTAAAGCAGCTACCGTATGGCCGCCAATAAATGAGGATAACAAAGCCGAAATGACCGTAAATCCCATGACAACGTTACGGGTTTTATTGCCGGTTAATTTGATAATCCCCAGAGCGATACGGGCATCCCATCCCTGTTTAACAATTGCCACGGCCAGCATGAGGGAGCCCATTATGAAAAATACTGCATCATTCATAAAGGCGTGGGCAATTTCGTTGGGTTTGTCAATGCCAAAATAGGTCAGGGACACAATTATAAATAAAGCAGTAGCTGGTAAAGGAATCGGCTCGGTTATAACCAATAGCAGAGTGATTATAATAATGACAATCAGATGGTGTGCCTCACTCGAGAGCCCATCAGGAGTTGGCAGAGCAAATAAAATAATTCCGATAACTATGGCAAAGATCAGCCAGCGGGATCGAGTAACCCAGAATAATAGCGCGCGCAGAAAATTCAAATGGAACGGTCTAATTTAGCGATTCGGTTTTGATGACGGCCACCGGCAAATGGTTCTTTTAACCAGATATCTATTACTTGCAGGGCGCGGTCAGTCTCAATAAACCGGGCTCCGAGTGACAGCACATTAGCATTGTTATGCTGTCGGGATAACTGGACTATTTCATCAGGTCCATCATAATAGACGGCAGCGCGCACCCCCTTGATCCGGTTGGCGGCCATTGCTTCCCCTTGTCCGGAACCACCGAGGATAATCCCCATACTTTCCCGGTCACGGGCAACGGCTTCAGCCACCGGAAATATCTTATCCGGATAGTCATCCTTTGGATCGTAATTCACCGCACCC
>JABMPO010000240.1 GCA_013203015.1 Fidelibacterota bacterium | reverse complement strand
TCAGCGGCGGAAGCAGTTGTAAATGGAATGGCTCAGGCTGTTGTATGTACTGCCGGCGGATTTGCAGTTGCTCAAGATGGGGCTCAAGTTCTTGGTTTGACCATCGAGGAAAAAGAGCCCGAAGTCTCTTTACCTGGCTGCACCTATGGTTATCAGGATGCGGAACTGAAATATACTTATGATGGTGTCATGGATTGTCGTGCGGCGATGCAGCTTTTTGGTGGCAGTAAGGAATGTTTTATTGGTTGCTTGGGATTGGGTACCTGTGTGCGCGCCTGTCCCTTTGGTGCCCTTTCAATGGGGCCGGATAATCTCCCGATTGTCAATAAGGAAAAATGTACCGCTTGTGGAATTTGCAAGGAAGTATGCCCCAAGGATATTATCACTCTGACCTCAGCTTCAAAACGGATAATGTCTGATTATAAGACGACCGAATGTACCGCGCCCTGTCAACGAAATTGTCCGGCTGAAATCGATATCCCCGAGTATATTAGCCAGATTTCCAATGGTAATTATCGCCAGGCAGTAGCAGTGATAAAGGAAAAAAATCCCTTCCCATTGATTTGCGGTTGGATTTGCCCGGCCCCCTGCGAAAGAGATTGCCGCCGGAATTTGGTTGACGAACCGGTTAATATCAATGGATTGAAAAAATTCGTTTCTGAATATGAGATGAAATCAGGTGAGCATGTTTTACCGGATTATTTGCCATTGGAAGGCGGTAAAAATATCGCTGTAATCGGCGGTGGAGTAAGCGGACTCACAGCAGCTTACTATTTGCGGCGTCTGGGGAATTCACCAAAAGTGATTGAGGCAACCAAGAAATTAGGCGGGGTATTGCGTTATGTAATTACCGAAGATCGCCTGCCGCGCAAGGTTCTCGATTGGGATATTGAGGGTATTCTTGCAACCGGAATAGCGACTGAAACAGGTAAAGTCATGGGGCGGGATTATACCCTTGCTTCGCTGTTTGAAGATGGAACGGATATGGTCCTACTGACAATCGGAGGTTGGGACAGTCATCAGATTATGCAGGGTAGGTATTCAGGCAATAATATCATTCCAGGTACGGATTTGTTACTCGATTTTCTCCTGCATGATTCACGGGGCGAGAAGATGTCCATAGGTCAAAACATAGTAATTGTTGGTGGAGGCGATGCAGCTTATAAAGCAGCTGATATTTGTCTCCAAATCGGTGCAAAAAAAGTAACAATTGCCCATCCATATTCAGAGCATGAAGCCATCCTGAGGGGGCTTAAACCGAATAAATCTGAACATACTGTAGACCTCTATTCCGCTATGCCGATTGAATTACGTGGTAATGGTGATCAATTAGTCGAGGTTGCGATCCGGACAGTTGGCGAAAAAATCGAAAAAGTTGTACTGGACAACCTGATCATCAGTTCCGGACGATATCCGGAATTGTTAATTACACGGACCGAAGGTCAAGAATGGAAAACAGTTGAGATTCTAAAAGTATTAACTGAAGAACCTGATCTGGGAATTTTCAGTATGGGTGAAACTGGCCGAACCAGCGATTATAATAGTGTCGTGACTGCAGTCAGGCGCGGCAGAAAGATGGCTCGTGCGTTGCAATTGCACATTTCTGGTGAAGATATAGCTGCTGAAGAAGGCGTGATCTTAGATCAGGCTGAGTTGCAGAATATTTATGAAATAGAATATTCTGAACCACTGAAAGTTGCCCGCATTAATTATAATCCTGCAGTTACGTTGACCAAGGCGGAAGTAAAAATCGAAGCAGGCCGCTGCTTTGATTGCGGTCTGATCTGTTATAACAGATTATTGATCTGGAAAATCAAACAACGGCCGTTACTGCTTAATACTATTAACAGGTAAGGATTATTTGACTAAATGGATAGTGTACATATAAACGGACATGAATATGATTTTGAACCGGGAGAAACCATTTTAGAGGTTGCTCGAAGAAATGATATATATATTCCCACACTTTGCTATCTGAAGGATGCACCTCCTAATGGAGCCTGCCGCATGTGTATTGTGGAAGTCAAAGTTGCTCGCGGTCCTGTGGTATCCTGCGCAACTCTAGCAGCGCCGGGTATGGAAGTACATACGGATACCCCGCGCATCATCGCAGCCCGCAAATTGATCATTGAGCTGTTACTGATCTCAGGTAACCATAACTGCGCTATCCGGGGTGTTAATCCCGAGCAATGGACTGATTACCAGCAATTTGTGAAACAATATGACAAAATCGATGATATCTGTGCTGCCTATGGTGATTGCCAACTGCAGGCCCTGGCATATAAGTACGGCGTTTATGAAACCAAGCTTGATCGTATTCCGACCCAGTACCCGCTGGAAGTTGATGATCCGCTAATCGGGCGCGATTTTTCACGCTGTATTTTATGCGGCCGCTGTGTACAAGTTTGTAATGATATTCAGGTAAATCAAGCTATTTCTTACGGTTACCGGGGTAATGCCGCCAAGATTGTCACTAAAGGTGATCAAACGCTGGTGCATTCAGATTGTGTGCACTGTGGCGAATGTATTGAAATTTGCCCCGTCGGTGCTCTTTTTGAGAAGAAAAATCGCTTCGATTCAAGAATGTGGGATGTGAAGCATGTACGCACAACCTGCCATTTTTGCGGAGTGGGTTGTCAACTCGATCTTTATATCAATGATGGTAAAATCGTTCGGGTCAGAAGTATCGAAGATTC
>JABMPO010000239.1 GCA_013203015.1 Fidelibacterota bacterium | reverse complement strand
TTCCAGTTCACCAGGATCGTTTCGCGCCGATGATCGAGAGAGTTCGATTAGCTTTAATCTTTCAGCATCATATTGTTTTGAAATCAATTTTTCTACCGGTATTTTATTGAAATCAGGATCGGCATAAAATTTGGCCCGATCTTCATAAGCCAGCTTTTTAGCTTCGATTAATAGATGCAGATATTCCTTACTCCCGAATCCCATCTTGCTTAGATCAAAATTCTCCAGAATGTTCAAGATCTGCAGTGCGGCAATTCCTTGCCCATTCGGCGGCAGTTCCCATACATCATAACCCCGGTAATTTGTTGACACTGGTGTAACCCATTCGGAATTATGCGCGGCCAGATCGGAGGTCTTCAGAAAGCCCCCCTGCTTGGCCACAAATGATTCAATCTCCCGGGCAATTGATCCTTTATAAAAAGTGTCTCTTCCTGATTTAGCAATTGACTGAAATGTTTTTGCCAGGGCTGGATTCTTGAATATTTCCCCTTTTACCGGCGCTTTTCCTCCAGGCATGAATATTTCGGCAAATCCCGGCTGATCTTTTAAACTTTTAGCACTGTTTTGCCAGTAGTAGGCAATCACTTCGGTAACCGGAAATCCGGCGCTGGCATAGTGAATGGCCGGTGCCAGTATTTTTCCCATTGGCAGACTCCCAAAGCGCTCATGAAGCTCAAACCAACCGTCAACGCACCCTGGAACCGAGATCGGTAACGGACCACGAACCGGCACTTTTTCAAGACCGAGGGCTTTCATTTTATTCAGCGTTAAAGATTCCGGGGACCGACCGCTAGCGTTCAGTCCATACAGCTGCTGATCTTCTTCAAGCCAGACGATGGCAAACAGGTCACCACCAATACCACAACTCATTGGCTCCACAACCGTATTTACTGCATTGGCTGCAATGGCGGCATCAATGGCATTACCACCTTGTTTTAATATATCAATGGCAGCCTGGGTGGCCAGTGGTTGACTGGTACAGGCCATTCCGTTTTGAGCAATGACCTCAGAGCGGGTGGCAAAACTTTTTCCGGTGATTCTATCCTGTGACATACAAATTGCTATTAAGATTAGTTGAAGAAAAATAATACTTTTCATTCTGCCTGTCCTAACTTTCTTTTTCTAATTTAAAATTCAACATTTCAATCAGCATTTCCTCTGACCAACCTTCAAGGCAGCAGAAATACTGGCTGTGATACTTTCTATTTCTTTTGCAGTAATTGTTTTATACCCGCTTCAGCTTGCTTATACCGTAAATTAATTAAAGTCATCGCTACCTGCCCAACATCCTCATATAAATTGCCAGCATATTCTTGGATGTTCATATTTGGATCATAATTTTTAGCGGTTATAAAGCTATCGATTATGTTTTTTCTTGCTGCGAATATTTTCCCAGTTGATTTATTAGAAAGAAATTCAACCCATGGTTTTTGCTGTTTTACATTATTACATTCTTTGCAGCACGGTACTACATTGCCCCAGGCATGTAGGCCTAGATCAGATTTATTCATCGGAATTAAATGATCTTGTGAAAATGTATTTTCATCAATGTGAATTCCGCAATAGCAGCACATATAATTAAAACATTCCAGCAATTCAATCTTTTGGTTTTTTTTGGGAATGAAAGGCTCAAATCCTCTTTCCTTATCGTAGAATTTGCCAACCTCTTGCAGGAAAATCCTTATTGCACTATTTGAAATAATTGATTTTGCTATAACCATGATTCATTCTTAAAGCCATATGCTATAGTATAGCAGCGTGGCGTGCTTGCCATTCTGCCCGCAAAACGATGTTTCTTTGCACCTAAGTCTGCTGATTCACAAGAATGCCATGTTAGCTACAGCGCCTTGTTAAGCTTCAATTCCTTTTTCATTTTGGTGGAGCGCATGCTTCTCTAGTCTTTGTATCTTGAAATAATGTTTTGGACACTTGGATTTTGTTGACCCAACCAACAGACTTGTCAAGGGGGCTTTTCACCTGATAATCCTCTTTTTCGGTTTTTAGAATTAGCGCTCTTGACCCCGGATACATCTGGCCAACCTTTTTGCCTTTTCCAAGGTGGCTTGGCTTCTCCCACAGGTTGATTTTGACATTGGAAAGCACCCACATCTCAGATTTTCCATATTCATTCGCCAGGTATGCGGCAGAGTGTAAAGCTATGTGCTCTTTGCAGTCTCCAGCGAACAAATTTGAAGATATGCAGAGCAAGATAACAACAGATAGACAATTAACTTTTTTCATTTTTTTCTCCTTTGAAGCTTAATATTGATAATTTGATTTTGTGATCCTAGAAAATTTTAAAATCCCCATCCCCGTCGTACAATCAAGATCACGCTTCGTATTCGTCACCCAAAATCTAATCAATTCGATAATAAATTTCCATTAAAACCGTGTTTATTAATGTATTAAAATGATTGACTTGTTAAATATCCTTTCATTCATGCAAACATGCAATTTCCCCCTCCCAAACTTGGGAGGGGACCAGGGGGAGGGTGGAGATTTCCGTCGTTGTTTTTTCAGTAACCGGTTTAATTTCAATCATGGAAATTGCGGAAATAAAAGACCTTTTTACGGCAACCGAGTCCAAATACCTGGAATTAAGGGGGTATCTTTGACCTGGATGCTTCCCAGACCAAGCTGGATAAACTCCGGCAGCAATCCCTAGACCCTGCCTTTTGGGATGACAGCAATGCCGCGTCATCCACCCTCAAGAAAATCTCCCGGTTCGAAAAAGAAATCGACCTCTGGTGTGACCTGGAACGGCGCCATGGTGACGTGGAAGTCCTTCTGGAATTTGCCGAGGAAGGTGAGGTTACTACGGGCGAGGTGGAAAAAGAGCTGACGGCCTACCAGACTATCATTGAGGACCTGGAACTGAAACTCATGCTGGGCGGCGAGCAGGACACGGCCGATGCCATCCTCCAGATCCATCCCGGGGCCGGCGGTACCGAGAGCCAGGACTGGGCCGATATGCTCTACCGCCTGTACAAGCGCTGGTTTGAGAAAAAGGGTTTCACATTTTCCCTGCTGGATTTCCAGCCTGGCGAAGAGGCCGGCATCAAGGACGTGACCTTCGAGGTCAAGGGCGATTACGCCTACGGTCTCCTGAAAGCGGAGGTCGGCATCCACCGCCTGGTGCGGATATCACCTTTCGATGCCAATAGTCGCCGCCATACTTCCTTTGCATCGGTTTTTGTTTATCCCGCCGCTACCGACGAGATCGAGGTTGAGATCAATCCCAATGACCTGCGTATCGACACTTTCCGGGCCAGCGGGGCCGGGGGGCAGCACGTCAACAAGACCGATTCCGCCATTCGCATCACCCATAATCCCAGCGGCATTGTGGTCTCCTGCCAGGACGAGCGCTCTCAGCACAAGAACAAGGCTCAGGCCATGAAGGTGCTCAAGTCGCGCCTCTATAAACTGGAGCTGGAAAAGGAAAAGGAAGCCCATAAGGAACTGGAAGATCAGAAAATGGATATCGGTTGGGGCAGCCAGATTCGCTCCTATGTTTTTCACCCCTACAATATGGTCAAGGATCACCGCACCAAGGAGGAGACCGGCAACGTCCAGGCCGTCATGGACGGCAATATCGACCGTTTCATCCGCGCCTTTCTCCTGTGGCAAATGGGTGGTTCAAAGCCAAAAAATAATTAATTACGAGACCCCATGTCAGAACAACAGAGTTTAAAGCAGATTATTCAATTTCGCAGAGATAAGCTGGACGCTATCCGGGCGGCGGGAGTCAACCCTTACCCCTACCGTTTCGATGCCACTCATACCTCCGTTTCCGTTAAGGA
>JABMPO010000238.1 GCA_013203015.1 Fidelibacterota bacterium | reverse complement strand
ATTGCAACCGCTGGTTGAAATAATTTCAAATCATGGTTCCTTTGAATTCATGGGGAATAAGCCGCTCAAACACCGGGGTGGAATGGTTGGACATTTTATCCAAGACGGTCTGGCCCGCGGACTAAAATTCGGTTTTATCGGCGGCAGTGATTCTCATGGTCTTATCTGGCATCATGGTGTTGCTTATAAAAGAAATTGTTATCGAACCGGTTTAACCGCCATACTAGCGCCTGAACTGACCAGGGATGCGCTATTTCAGGCATTGCGACAACGTAATTGTTATGCAACTTCAGGGATAAAATTATTTCTGCGAGTAGAATTGGAGGATAGTATCCCTGGGGATACTATCCAACTGGATCATGCACCTAAATTTGTCATTGAGTGTATTTCACCGGAACACTTGGATTATATTACAATTGTAAGGAATAATATTGATTATTACCATTATGGTGGCGAAGGGTTTCGTTCATTGATCAGATTTGAAGACAGTAAGCCCCTAATAGGCGATTCATATTATTATATTAGAGTGGTTACCCGTGGCGGAAATATGGCTTGGAGTAGCCCAATTTGGGTGACAATGAGCGGTTAGAAGAACTACCACAATCATAATTTCAATTGATTCCCCTCAATTTGTGTTGAGGAGCGTAATTAAAAAAAAATTGGAATTCTATGATTCAAATTGTCTTAACCACTTGAAATTAAAATATTGTGTTTTATTAAAAGGTGCTCCTAAATTCACGCGTTTTTCTGATGTGGTTCAATAGAGATTAGATCAATTGAAATAATTATAAAATTTTAAGCGATAATATCTTTTTCCCCGCAATAGTTAAGACAGATTAGATAAATAAATACATCGGAGTTTTAAAAATGTCAGAACGTATGAACGGAACCGTTAAATGGTTCAATGATAAAAAAGGTTTTGGTTTCATCAAACGCGATGGAGGCGATGATCTTTTTGTTCATTTCAACTCAATCGAAGGCGATGGCTTTCGAACGTTAAAAGAAAACGATAATGTCGAATTTGATGTTGTTACAACCGCCAAAGGCGAAGCTGCTTCAAAAGTGACAGTCGTTTAGTACCATTAAATGGTATCTGTGCTTTAATTATTGCATTAAGTAATTAAATTTAAAGTACAAAAAAAGAGGACATCAATTTGATGTCCTCTTTTTTTTTCTATCTATTCTAAATAATGAAATATAGTTAAATTGTTGACAGAGTTGATTGAAAATCAATGGTATGAACCCCGGTGCAAGCCCTGGGCCCACTATTCCGCTGCCCTGTCCACCCAAGCTCAAAGAGCGCAGGCGGGAAGCAGCGCGGAATTTAAACAGCTCTTCTCGTCCGCCGCTTGCAAAGCAATAGGCCTGATAATTTGAATACCTGATGAAAGTTAATAAATACAGTTATATCGTCATAATTCTATTCTTATATAATTATGGTATCGCTTGTAATATGCTGGCTGTAATCGCTACCGGTGATTCAATTATTATTAGTACTGATCCAACAGTTAATGATGATTTCGCTCTGATCCTGGATGAATTTCGTGATCAGGGTGGAGGTTTTGATGACGGTTGGTCCATGTTATATTACAATGATATAATAATTCCGGCATCTGAACAAATAGCTCGATCCGCCGTATCGACTCAGCAATCCCCCGCGTTATATGATAGTATTATGGCAGAAATAAATAATGTTCAGAATTCGGCCCGGCAAATATTGGGTCATTTGAGAATTGCTACTTCTGGAGCTTTGGAAATTCCCAATCCCCATCCATTTTTAATGGATCTAAATGGACGAACATTTTCATTCATTCACAATGGAACATTATCTAAAGCTGAATTACTGGCACTTTTAACTGATAATGGCAGTGATTATGCTTGGCTGGACTTGTATCCGCCAAACAGCTATGGCAATGGAGATTGGGAAACAACCGGCTGGGATTATGTAGTCGATTCGGAATTATTATTTTTATGGATAATGAAAAATATTGTTGATTCTAACTATGATATTATCAATGGTTTGCAACAATCTTTAAACTTATTGGCGGCTGTAATAAATAGTCCTTTCCAAAAAAACTTCATCTTCAGCGATGGAACAAATTTATATTTGCATGGCAGTGAGAATGCCCTGTTCTACTCGACCGGTGCTAATTATGATGACTCGAATATAAATTATCCGCGCTACGTAATGAGTGAATATCCATCAAATGGAACAGCCGATGCTTTGGAATGGCAATCGATACCGGAGAATTCTATAGTAAAAATAAGCCCTGATGCGATCGAAAATTATTTCTTACCCACAGTGTCACCTGATAATGAAAACCAGCCTGTATCAATTAGCCTGCTGCCGAATTATCCCAATCCGTTCAATTCTTCT
>JABMPO010000237.1 GCA_013203015.1 Fidelibacterota bacterium | reverse complement strand
CGGCTTCCATGAGGTCGATTGCGGCTTTTATCGCATCGGGCATATACATCATATCCAGGTAAGTTCCTTTTCCAAGGTTGCATGTGTATTTCTTGTTTTTGATGGCTTCATAATAGATCTCAACTGCATAATCCGTTGTGCCGCCGCCGGGCAGGGTTTCGTTTGATATAATCCCGGGATATCGCACACCTCTTGTGTCCACACCAAATCTTTTAAAATAATAATCGCAGAGCAATTCTCCCGCTACTTTGGTAACTCCGTACATGGTGTTTGGCCGCTGGATGGTGTCTTGAGGAGTATCATCTAAGGGTGTCGTTGGACCAAAGGCACCAATTGAACTGGGCGTAAATACTGAACAACCATATTCGCGCGCAACTTCGAGTGCATTATACAGTCCATTAATGTTTACATCCCAAGCCAATTGCGGTTTAGCTTCCGCTACGGCCGATAGGATTGCAGCCAAGTGATAGATCGTACCTACATTGTATTTCTTCACAACTTCCGCTATGGAATTTACGTCAGCGCAGTTAATGAACTGGAATGGTCCCGATGCAAATAATTCGTCACTGGGTTTGGTTTTGTGCCCGGTTGCAATCACATTGTTATTTCCATAACGTTCCCGCAGTGCCAGGGTTAACTCCGATCCGATTTGTCCGGCGGCTCCGGTTACTAAAATTGTTTTCATCTGAGGCTCCTATGATTATTTTTATCAAGATCACGTTCCCTAAAGGAATTTACCATGGGAACGATCCAGACGATTTGGCCGGTGCTAATGACTGGCTGTGAAAGGTGGGGTGGCGAACAATTATTGAGCAAATTTGTGAAATAGTATATGGCCGTCATGATTCTGACGTCAATGATTGAAATAACAGCCCTTGATTGCAATTCATCGTGTAATTTTATAGCGTAAATAAACTAGTTATTTAAGAGCAGAAATTTACGCAGCTCCCAAACTGATGACAAATGGAATCGTTGAATTAATTCACTAATCATTAGCCGGCAACCGGGTTACTTTCTTGTTTTGCCAATGACGTACTCCTAAATTCGCCTTCAGTTTATTCTAGAATTCAAATCATATGTCAAAAATCATAGTAATTGCCAACCAAAAAGGTGGGGTCGGGAAAACCACTACTGCTGTAAATACGGCCATTAGTCTGGCAGTAAGTGAAATCAAGACCCTGCTGATTGATATAGACCCCCAGGCCAATGCCACTGTGGGAGTATCCGATTTAACCAAGGAATCGCCTGCTACGATCTATGATGTACTGATCGGAGGAGTTAAGGTCGAGGAGGCCATTACTCCCACCAGTTTTGCCAATCTTGATTTACTCACCTCCACTAAAGACCTGGTTGGTGCGGAAATCGAACTTGTAAGTGTGATGGCTCGTGAATACCAACTGAAGCAAAAGCTGGATCTGATTCGCGATCGTTACGAATATCTCATTATTGATTGTCCACCTTCACTGGGGTTGCTGACCCTGAATGCCCTGACTGCGGCAGATTCCGTTTTAATCCCGATTCAATGCGAATATTACGCTCTGGAGGGGTTGGGCCAATTATTAAATACCATCCGGCTGGTGCAGAAACATCTCAATACCAGCCTGGAAATCGAAGGTGTACTTCTAACCATGTATGATGGACGGTTGAATTTATCAAAACAGGTGGAAGAAGAAGTAAAAGGCTATTTCAAAGACAAAATTTTCGATTCCATAATTCATCGGAATGTCAGATTGGGCGAGGCTCCCAGTTTTGGTAAGCCGGTTTTGTTGTATGATGCTAATTCCACCGGCGCTAAAAATTATATCGATCTGGTGGAGGAAATAATAGAACGCAATGGTAAGACGGCTCGGTAAAGGTCTCGATGCCATAATAGCTTCCCATCAGGGAGATACGTCCGGTGGTGCCGGCGTTGCAGCCATTTCCATCAATCGGATCGCACCTAACCCGCTGCAGCCCCGACAGATATTTGATGAGGACGCTTTACAGGAGCTAGCGGCTTCAATTCGTCAGAAAGGTGTAATTACTCCGGTAACAGTTCGGGAAAAGGATGGTCAATATATTTTGATCGCTGGTGAACGCCGCTGGCGGGCATCAAGGATTGCCGGTCTCAGGGAAATTCCGGCCTACGTTATTGAAATTACTGATGACGTAGACATCATGGAAGTTTCTTTAATCGAGAATATTCAGCGGGAAAACCTGAATCCCATCGAAGAGGCAGAAGCCTTTGCTGTTTTGTCAGGTAAGCACGATTTATCGCAGAACGCCATTGCCAAGGCAGTTGGTAAAAAGCGGGTGACGATCACCAATTCTCTGCGATTGTTAAAATTACCAGCGGAAATTAAACGCAGTCTGCGAGACCAGGAACTTACTGCGGGGCATGGACGGGCACTTTTAGGTTTGAAAACAGTCGCAGCCCAAGTGACTCTGGGGGAACGGATAATCCGCCAAGGCTTAAGTGTTCGCATGACCGAAGCGATTGTGAAAGATTCCACATCTGAAAACCCCCCGGGATCAAAAAAAGGCAAAACCCGTCGTATCTCACCTCAAATTAAAAGACTCGAGGATGAACTAATATCCATTCTTGGAACAAAAGTACGAATCAAAGCTGGTAAAAATAATGGTAGTATTATAATTTCGTATTATTCCAATGATGATCTGGAACGATTACTGGAATTGTTACACTCGATTGAAAATTAAATTTAATGAAAGCTTCCAAATATACAATTCTGATTGTACCGGACAATTCCGAAAATAATCGTAGTTTTCTGCTCAGCCGTAGATCCATTCGTATTATCATCGGATTAGTGGTTGTTTTTATTGCAGGATTGATTATTGTGTCGACCTATTTAGGTCCGAAGATTCTGGCACATAACGAGTTGGAACTGAAATATAACCAGCTTGCAAGTGAAAGAATGGAAGTGGTTGAATTGATGCGCGAGCTGAAACAAATCAAGCACATGAATTCAGCAGTCAGAAAAACACTTGGATCGGATATTAAATTCAAACCGGAACCAGTTACCGATGATTCAGTGCAAACAACTTCCGACTTGTTCAAGAAAGCGGATATCCTATTGTCGTTCTCGGAAAATTTACCATCGGTTCTACCAGTCGATGGCTTTGTCACCCGCGATGTGAATATAGTATCCGCTTTTACCCATGAGAACCATTACGGAGTTGATATTGCGGTCAGGGAAGGTGATCCTATTTTAACCGCCGCGGCCGGATTTGTAATATTTTCTGGCTGGACCTATAACATGGGCAATTATATCATTGTCTTTCATGGAAATAATTATTTTACGGTTTATGGGCATAACCAGCGCAATCTGGTAAATCAGCGTGATTATGTCAACCGTGGTGATGTTATTGCGCTGGGAGGAAATACGGGAATTTCCTCCGGCCCGCATTTACATTTTGAAATCTGGAAGGACGGCGTTGCCGTGGATCCCAAAGTATTTTTTCCTGAATTACATGAAAAGAATGTGAGTACATCCAACGATGGATAAAATTGACTTTAAAGATGTTCACTCCATGATTGGAGCTGAGATGGTCATCGATGGAAATGTCAGCCTCAAAGGCGGATTGATTGTCTATGGTAAAATTACCGGTGATGTGCAGACCGATGGACCCGTTCGCGTAGCTGGCAAGGGAGAGATTATCGGAAATATTACTGCCAGTGATATTCACATCAATGGTCGGGTATTTGGTAATGTAACCGTCAGAGATCGTGCGGTTCTGGGAGCGGAATCGACTTTAAATGGTGATCTGGTGTACCGGAGCCTGTTGATTGAAGAAGGCGCACGTTTTGAAGGGAAATGTGATTTAACCTTCGATGAAGAAAATTTAAAGGCTTAAAGCCCTGATTATTTGAAAATCAGGGAAAATCCAGTCCTTGGCTAGTTGTTTTATTTCTGTTCATTTTCATAATATTAAATTCCATGACTGATCGGAAAAACAAGAATTTTATCGCGGATTCTTTTGAATTTTTTCAAAAAACATTACGATCTGCCGGTCCAGCTGCTTCCGCGTCATATACCTTGATAGGGGCCGTTATTATATTGGGTTTGGTTGGGTACTGGCTGGATAAATGGCTAAATACCAGCCCCTGGTTATTATTCTCAGGATTGATACTCGGTCTGGTGGTGGGGTTTTACGAGCTCGCTAAGGTCATCTGGCGAAAATAATCCACCAATATTCACAACAATTTTGTGATATAGACCTAATTCCGGTTTGTCATTTTATCCGCCTTCGTCCCGATGTATCGGGACTTCGGCGCGATGGTATCTCAGGGTAGTGGCGGATAACCGCAGCGTAGCTTTTTGAGCGCGCGCACCGCAGGCGCTTGCGCCGCGTGAAGCCGGGTAATT
>JABMPO010000027.1 GCA_013203015.1 Fidelibacterota bacterium | reverse complement strand
GACAGGTACCAGCAAATGCGACGGTAGACGCTGTAGTATTAGCTAATTTAACGCTTACCAAAAACTTCGATGTTAATTTTGGCAACATTCCCGCAACCGGGACACCGATCCTGAACCCGAAGGGTACCGGACATACTGACGTGGGTACAACAAACCAAGTTGGTGTATTTTCAGTTACCGGTTCAAGTAGCACACAGATATCAGTTGTTTACCCTGCCACAATAACACTTGGTAATGGAACAACCACCATAACTTTCAATACCGACTTGGAAGGTGATGTGCTTACCCAGTCTGCAGCAGTTGGCGTTGCATCTGGAACTCAAGTTACCATGACATCAGGAGCCTATAAATTCTGGTTAGGTGGAAATCTGGGAACCCTGGGCGATCAGGCAACCGGGATCTACGCTTCAGACAATGCAACCAATGGTGGTGGCGACTTTACCCTTACAGTTGAGTACTATTAAAACGATTCTGTAATACTGCCTATCAGGAACTTTAAGGGACTCCGGAAATAGAGGAGTCCCTTTTTTTTTGCCAGATGCTGTTCTCAAAGATTAATCTTATGGGTTTAGGAAAAAAATAAGTAATTTAAGCGGTACTTATAATAAACTGCGGGTAATGGGAAAGTAATCAAATGCTTAAATCAAGTAGAATTTCATTTTCACTTCTGATCGCGATTATTACGTTTATATCGAATAGTCTTGCTCAGGTAACCATATCACCTACATCTTTGTTTATTGATAATCAACGGCGATTTGAGACCTTACTGGTTCTGAATAGTACTGAGGATCCCCAGGAAGTAACCATCAGTTATCATTTTGGCTATCCAGTTTCGGATTCCTATGGAAACCTGACAATGAATTATACTGATACGGAACTGGGGGCAGATCGCTCTGCCGCTGAGTGGATTAAAGGTTTCCCTAAGAGTTTTGTATTGGAACCGGGTAAGCGACAGGTGGTGCGATTGACGGCAAAACCGCCCAAGGGTTTGTCTGATGGAGTCTACTGGGCGCGCTTGAAAACGGTATCAACCAATCTGACACCGGCGGTGGGAGAGATACAGCAGGATAAAATCACGGCACAGATAAAATTTCGATTTGAGCAGGTTACTGGGGTGTTTTACAAATCTGGGTCAGTCGCAACAGGATTGAATATAACTGAAATAAGAAATGAAATCAGCGATGATAACCTGTCGGTCTATGCTGATTTTAAACTTTCTGGGAATTCACCTTATTTAGGTAGTATGATTCTGAAGATATTCAATAAATCTGGTAAAGAGATTCATGAAGAGATTATTTTTATATCGATCTATTTTGATGGCACACGCAGAATTGAAACTGATATCAGTGCCTTGTCTGCAGGTGAGTACAAAGCAGAATTGTCATTTATAACTGCCAGAGCTGATATCCCCAATGAAAATTTGGTACATGCCGAACCAACTTCCCAGACTTTCCGATTTAAAAATTGATTTATTTAGACGTACGCAACGTCGCTTTATTGTATTATTTATAGTAGTCTATACATATTTACTAGGTATTGGTTTAGCTGAAAGTTCGATCGATCCACCACCGTTAGAGCACGAAGAGGAAATCTATTTATCATTCCGTTACCGCGGTGGGATTGATGCAATCATTATCGCCTATGGTAAAAACGGTCAATATTTTCTGCCGGTAACCGAGTTATTCAATCTGTTATCAATTGACTATACGGTTGATCCGGCCAATCTGTCGATTAATGGTTTTTATTTGGATCCGGCAATAAATTATGAATTGGGATTTCTCCAACGCATTGCCCGGCTGGGTGAGAATCAGCTGAATTTTACAGCGTCGGATTTTTTAATCAAGGATGTTGATTTTTATGTGCAGCCATTACTTTTAAAGACATTGTTCGGCCTCGATTTTTCCGTCGATGTCAGTCGTCTGGTTCTGAACCTGGAAACTAATGATATCTTACCAATTGTAGAGCGCTATGAACGGCGCACGAAGCGTCGTAAGGGAATGTTGACCAATGCTGAGGCAATTGAAGCCTACCCACTCATTGCTGGACGGGATAAGCGGGTTATCGGTGGTAGTTTTATTGATTACTCATTGTATGGTCACATATCAGAAGAAGGGCAGATAACCAGCTATAATTTAAGTGCTGGCGGCGAGTTTCTTACTGGTGATATCCAAGGAGACATTTCCGGGACAACCACTTCAAATTTAGCGGTCAGACAGTATTCGGACCTGCGTTGGCGCTATGTTTTGGATAGACGGAATAAATTATCAGCGATTTCGCTTGGTCAACTGAATTCCACCGGTTTGAGTTCCCTTTCATATACCGGCATTTCTTTTACCAACGAATCGATCGAACCGCGTCAGTCATTTGCTGATTTTATTGTTGAAGGTACCACCTTCCCGGAATCCGATGTTGAATTATACCAGAATAACCGACTGGTTGATTTCCGCAAAGCGGATGAAAGTGGCTATTATCGATTTACTGTGCCATTAAAATATGGAACAGCCGACCTGAAATTAAAGATTTATGGACCAACGGGAGGTGTGATTGAATCCGCAAAGCGTATTCAGATACCGTATACATTTTTACCCACGGGAACTATTAATTATTTTCTCGGTTTTGGAAAACAACAAAATGCCGAATTAGCCTGGCACAATCAGAAAATATCATCCCAATTCCATACTAGTGTGGGCTTAACAAAATGGTTGACTAATAAAATCGGTGTTGATTTTGTTGAAGGTGAAAACCAGAATCGTCCACTTTTTTATAATTCGCTATCTGCCCGGATTGCCCTGCAATATCTCCTAAATGTTGATATTGCACCAGATGTATCTAATAAAATAACCCTCCGGGCTTTATATCCTTCTGCCAGAAGTTGGAGTATCGATTATATTGACTATCAATCCGGGGGATATTTAAATAAATCCAATTTGGAAAGATCTTTTAATCTGAATACATATTTACCTTTTTCGATTAAATCGTTTCAGCAAACCGCTCGATTCAGTATCGGTAAATTTGATTACCAAACCAGCAGTCGCCTGACCTATAATATTGATTATAGTGTTTTTATTCGACGGATTCGCCTTGGTGCCAAATATCGCGATATTCTCCAGTACAGTTCCAGTGAATATCTGGGAAATGACGGAAAAATTTCTTTTCTGGCATGTATACAATTCCCCGAACACCTAATGTTAATAAATTTCTTCGTGGCACATATTTTCGTACCGAAATTAAAAGTAAAATAAATAGTAGAGAAGTAGAGGAAGTCGAACTGCAGATTTTAAAACAGATCTCTAATGCAGGACGATTGCAGTTTTCCTATTCCCATGATTTTCAACGTCAATTTCAGAGCTTTGAATTGGGACTTAATTTTGATTTCAACAGTGTGAGATCCTCATCGAGATTTCGTTCCAGCGGTGGCAGAACCTCATTTTCAGAAACCGTACGTGGTTCAATTGCTTTTGATGGAAATAATCGTGAATTTATTTATGACAATCGACAACAAGTGGGGCGTTCTGGTATTTCCGTACGTATGTTTGTTGATGAAAATGATTCCGGTATTTATGAAAAAAATGAACGAATTATTCCCGGAAATGCGGTGCGTTTATTGAATTCATCCAGCCGACAAGTGACCAAATCCGGAATTTCACGTCTGACCCAGTTATTACCCTACCGCCGCTATAATTTTATAATCAATGAGGCTTATATCCGTGATCCGCTTCTGGTTCCGAAGTACAAGGAATTTGCGATTGTTACCGATCCTAATCGCTATAAGCAGCTTGATGTTCCATTTTATATTACCGGTATAATCGAGGGACAGGTCATCCGGCGTGGCGAATCCGGGCCAGAGCCAATTGGGGGATTAAGATTACATTTAGTGGGAATCGATAACCAGCAGGAGCTAACATTACATACTTTTGCCGATGGTTCGTTTTACGCCATGGAAATTCCACCTGGATCATATGAAATTAGTGTGGACGCTGCTCAATTATTGTTTTTAAATGCTATCTCTGCCCCGGAAAAGCATTATTTTGAAATTGAAGCAATCGCTGAAGGTGATTTTGTGGAGAGCTTGAATTTTATTCTTATAAAAAAATAAATATAATATTTGCAGTCGCTCGATAATATTTCGTTCACCTTGTCTGAGAAATTGGGACTGGGAAAAGGAATAAAATTACGATTTGAGATCAGCGGCAGAGAATATTCTGGTAAAATAAATTGTTAAATCGAAAGTTTCCTATTTATCAAGATTGCGGACGTACTGGCGCAATTTAATAACCATCTCGCCGCTGTGGGTGTGAGTATTGTTGGACATATTGATCAATGTGGCGTCCGGCAGCAGTGGTAGCATTTGTGAGATATTACCTGGATCGTGTAAATGATCGACATCAGAGCCAAAAATTAAAACCGGTAAATGGATGTTCGGTAATAAATCCCAGACCCGGTAATGCTGAAGGGCACTGGCGGCTTTTTTCAACTTATAGGGATCGGTGTCATCCAGATTTTCACAATATTTATTATATTGATGTTGGTCCGCATCGATATCAAGCCGGAATGTCTTCAAATACCATTTTAAAAAAGGCCGCATGACTAAATATAGCGGTGGTGGAAACAAGAATATCAGAATCGAACCCCACCACGGAATTTTGAATTCGGCATTTGGTCCAACAAGAATAAAAGCCTGTGGCTTGGTTAAAAGTT
>JABMPO010000026.1 GCA_013203015.1 Fidelibacterota bacterium | reverse complement strand
GAGTCGCGTAATTGAACTAACTGTATCGTTTGTATGCAAGGTGCTGAGTACCAGATGGCCTGTCAAGGCAGCCTGAACAGCTACGGAAGCAGTTTCCCCGTCGCGAATTTCACCTACCATTATGATATCCGGATCCTGGCGCAAAATGGAGCGTAATCCCTGGGCAAATGTTAAGCCTATTTTATGGTTAACATTCGACTGTCGGATAATGGGAAGCCGATATTCAATGGGATCTTCGATGGTGATAATATTTTTATCTAATGAATTGAGAGAATTCAATGCCGAGTAAAGCGTAGTTGTTTTTCCGCTTCCTGTTGGCCCGGTAACCAGGATGATACCATTTGGTTCAGCAATACTGGATTGGAATGATTTGAGCATAGTTTTTGACATACCCAATTGTTCTAGCTGTACGTCCACGCTGCTTTGATCGAGGATACGAATTACAACATTTTCACCAAAATAAGTGGGCAGGGTTGAAACTCGGAAATCATAGGCTTTTTCATCTACAATCGTTTTGAATCGACCGTCCTGTGGTAATCGCCGTTCAGCAATGTTCAGATCGGACATGACCTTCAGCCGTGAGATTATTTCATCCTGAAGATCAGATGGATGCTCGAATATTGTTTCCATGATACCATCGACGCGAAAACGCACGCGTAATACTTTCTCGTCCGGCTCAATATGAATATCACTGGCTTTGAGTTTTACAGCCTGTTCGATCATTAGTTCGACCAACTGAATCATAGGTGAGTCTTCGCTAGTGGTAGCATTCTTATCCATGGTACGGATTTTCTGGAGCACATCGTCCATGGGTTTGGAGGTTCCGTACTGCTCATCGAGGGCTTCAAGGATTTCGCTTTCCGCACAGAGTGTAGGTTCAATCTCCATCTTTGTTATGCGGGCGAGATCATCAAAAATGTCAATATTAGACGGATCGGATATTCCGATTGTTAGGGTTTTTTCGATCAGAAACAAGGGAATGACTCGGTTGTGGCGGGCATAATCCTCGGGAATAAGTTTTACAGTCTCCTGGTCGAATAAATAATTTTCCAGAAACAAATAGGGAATATCCAGTTGCTGACTGAGTGTTGTAACCAGATTATGCTCTGTAAGCAATCCCATTTTTACAACGGTTGTTCCCAGAGGTAATCCGGTAAGTTTCTGTTGATTTAAACCTTGCTGTAATTCTTCTTCAGTGATAGCGCCGGCGTCTACCAGCAATTCACCGATTCGTTTTCTTTTTTGAGCCATAGGATTTAGTTATTTTGGAAAATCATGGTTAAGTACGCCCGTATTATTTGATCACCCCAAAACAGGTTTATTATTGCGGCCGTACTTAGATAGGTACCAAAGGGAAATTTTCCGGCCTCCATTTTGGAATTAGAAATTTTCAGAATGAGTGCAACTAAAACTATCATAACTGCAGCCAGGAAGATACTTAGAATTATAATATCCCAACCCAAAAATACCCCGATTAATCCCGCCAGTTTAATATCGCCCAACCCCATGGTATCTTTTTTGAACAGGAAATTACCTATGAGTCTCATAATAAATAAAAAGCTGATTCCAACTCCAGCCCCAATCAATGATTGTGTGATAGTAATAATTGATAGATCGACGGTTCCGGCAAAAATTATCCCTGCTATGGCACCTGGAATCGTCAACACGTCATAAATTAAAAAATGGCGGAAATCAATTATTGCAATAGGAATCAGAAAAAGTACTAAAATGGAATAAAAGAGGAAGACCGGAGACCAATCAAAATTGATATATAGCAAGACTAACAATAATCCTGTAAGTAATTCAACAAAGGGATAAACTATAGAAATTGCTTTGTTGCAATTCGAGCAACGACCTTTTAACAGGATATAACTGATTAGCGGAATGTTTTGCCACCACCGGATTATAGCCTTACAATGAGGGCATTGGGAAGGGGGGGAGGCAATCGATTTCCCAAGCGGTAATCTGGCAATTACGACATTCAGAAAGCTTCCGAATGACAAGCCGAAAACGGCCGTAATTACTATTTTTACTGTGCTAAGCAATGAAGTCATTAATGGTTTTGATTAATTCCTGTTTATTAAATGGCTTCGTGATATAAGCATTGGCGCCGGTAGCTTTTCCGGTTGTCTGATCTTTTTGATCTGATTTTGCCGTCAGCATGATTATGGGTATGTGTTGATACTGCTCATCAAATTTTAAGAATCGACTGATTTTATAACCGTCGAGTTTTGGTAACATAATATCAAGAATTATCAAGTCCGGATTTAAGCTACGCGCTTTTTGAAGACCTTCCAGTCCGTCCGTTGCCACATCAAATTCAAAACCAAGTTGTTTTATCAAGCTCTGAATAATTTTTACCATGCTGGGATCGTCTTCAATGAGCAATATTTTTTTGGTCATTACTATATTATATGTTTGTTAATTAAATCTATTATATTAGATCGGGTAAAGGGCTTGGTACAATAAGCGTCGGCCCCGGTTTGCATACCAATTATTTCATCATGCTCATCAGATTTGGCAGTCAGCATGACGATGGGAATCATCTTATAATCTTCATCAAATTTAAGAAAACGGCTAATTTTGTAACCATCGAGTTTTGGTAGCATAACGTCCAGTAATATCAGATTTGGTCGAAGAGTTCGGGCTAATTGCAAGCCTTCCATTCCGTCCGCTGCGGTAGCGATTTCATGCCCCAGAGGGGCAACAAATGATTTCAACAGATTGACGATATTCGTGTCGTCATCAACAATTAGAATAGTTTTTTTTGTCAGATTTGTATTCAATGTATTTCCTCTTAAAAACCTAAAAAGTTTAGAATTCTGGCTACAATTCCCTCAGCCTGAAAGTGTTGGCAGGTGCTGTCCTTCAATACTTCTCGCTTCCATAAATTACAATAGCCCTCAAAGATTTGGCCGGTCCGCTTGAATTTATCACAATTGCTGCAACGTGCTGATCTTTTTCGATAAGTATCATTATCTGTTGCGAAAAAAAATCGTAATGATAAAAAAAACATGAGCAGGACCACAAAAATAATCAATGCCCAAAACGCCGATTGATAGGAAAATAGATTAAACACTGATTAATCCTGATCTGGTCCTTGTATGGGAACCTTCAGTATTTGGCCAGGATAAATTGAATCCGGGTTGGCAATCTGGTCTTTATTAAACATGAATAGTATGCGCCAGGCATAGGGGTCGCTATATATCGGATGTTGTTTGGCAATATTCCAGAGATAATCTCCCGGCATCACTTCATGTAATTCGTACTGGTTGAAATCAATCACATTTGTCAGAACTAATAAATCTTGCGCAGCAAGGTAGTTTGTTCGACTGGCTGACAAGCTTTGGTATAAAGCCGCATTATCTTGATTATCATAATATGTTTGCGCAAGCTGATTCTGGATATTCATCAGTGAATCACGAATAACGCCATAATTTATATATTTAAGAGAGTCATCGGATTTGATACCGGAATATTTGGCGAGCAAATCCTGTCGCATGAATGCCCCATTGATCATTGTTTTATTCCGTGTATAAACCTTTAGCATTGTTTCACGGTTCTGAAACGATTCATCTAAACTAGTTAATATTAAATCCCTTACTGCAATCATATCAAAATAATGTTCAACGAAAATATTGTCATATAAGGTTCGCCCCGTTTTTGGTTTTTGAGCGTAACGCTTTAAATAGGCCAACACCAAAGCATCCTGTTCAGCCAGTGCCGCTTCACGGTCGGGGGATAGCGCTCCGTATGAATCTAACAAACCAGTTAAGCTATCCTGACTGGCCAATAGTGAATCGCGGGTGCTGCCGTAGTTGGCATAACTAAGCTCATCTTCAACATCAAATCCAACGAAATCAGCGAAAAGGTCTTGCCGCTGGATATATATATTGCGCTCGGGTTTTTCGCTGTCATAAGAAATACCAGAATATTCTGGGTCAATAACTGAACTATCCAATCTAGTTATAACCGAATCGCGCGCGCGTACGATATCTAAATATTTCTCCAAAGTAAAACCGCGAACCAGACTGGCCGAGAATCTGGATTTTTCTAATTGAGACTGAAGATTCATCAAATCCAAATCATTTTGTTCACTTAGGGATTGCAGCTCGATGATTTGATCATAATACTCATCGCTCTGAAGTTCCAGATCAGCAATATATTTCTGATATTGGCTGTTCTGGCGGTCGCTGGTAACCAGACGGATGTTTAATTTATCCACGTCAGTTTCTATATTGCGCATTCCCAGGTGTAGGAGACTTAATGAATCTTCCAGCATATCCCACACAGTGGGAGGTGGTTTGACAGCACCTGTATCCGGATCCACAAGATAGATGAGACCAAAATTATAATCTTCACCAGTAAAGTCTTTTGCGCTGATTGATCGGTGGGCAGTAGCAAAGTGCAGCTCTGGTAATTGCTTAGAGAATTTGAACTGAATTTTGAAATTAAACAGGTAATAATCTTTGGAGACTGGAAGATCAACTGAGAAACTACCGGAAGAATCAGTCATTGTCATGATAGGGGATTCGAAACCAGAAACTTTTACCAGACATTCTTTAACCTCAGTAATAAACCCATCGTTGTCAAAATATACTAATCCATTTACTGTAACTATTTTAGGGTATTCGGAAACCTGCCCCACTAATAACATTGATGTTAACAGAAAAAAGATTAATCTCATTAAGACATAACCACCTTCTTTTTTGAATGAAGAACGTTGCGAATGCTGCCGGCCCATTCCTCAAACGGCCTGGTTTCAACGGCGTGGCTCTGAGCTTCTTCCAAGCTGATTTCATCATCGTCCAGCAGATTTATCAGAGCTTGGTCACTACTTTGCATACCCTCTTCGGTTGAGGTTTGGATGGCTGACAGTAATTGATGGGATTTCCTTTCCCGGATCAGATTGCGAATACTGTTGGTACCCAACATGACTTCCATGCTGGCAACACGACCATCGGTATTTTTACGCTTGAGCAGTTTTTGGGCGATTACACCTTGCAAGGTACTGGAAAAAATGGATCTGATTTGATTGTGCTGGCTTGATGGAAATACGTCAATGACACGGTCGGCGGCTTCCGGAGCGCTACCGGTATGCAGGGTTCCCAGCACCAGGTGTCCGGTTTCGGCAGCCGTTAATGCCAGCGAAATTGTGTCAAGATCCCGCAATTCACCGACTAAAATCACATCGGGGTCTTCACGCAGAGCAGCACGCAGAGCGTTTGCGAATGAATTCGAATGAGTGCCAATTTCCCGTTGGGTGATTAAGCATTTCTTACTCTTATGCACAAATTCAATGGGGTCCTCAATTGTGAGAATATGTCCCCGACGGCGGGCATTAATGTGATCAACAAAAGCGGAGAGGGTGGTTGATTTACCGCTGCCAGTGGCACCGGTTACTAAAACCAAGCCTTTAAGTTTATTTGCCAGATTAAATACCGCCGGTGGTGCCAGAATGTCCTCCAGGGTCATTATTTTCTCGGGAATTATTCTGAAAGCCGCGCCCATGCCATTCAGGGCTTGGAAAATATTTACCCGAAATCTGCCCAATCCTTTGATCTTCCAGGCCATATCGATTTCATGATCCCGTTCAAATTGACCAATCTGTTTTTCAGTCAGTATATCATAAATTGTATCGTGCGCTTCCTTGGCGCTTAGTGGCGGGAGGTCCAACCAACGTGTTTCTCCATTTTTTCTGATAATGGGGGGATAGCTGGAACTAAGGTGAAAATCTGAAGCACCTGCTTTAGTTGCCGCTGAGAGAATTCTGATTAAATCCATGTTTTACCTATGATTTCATCTCTGGATTGATGATATGGGGAGTAATGAAAATCAGCAAGTCACTTTTTTCTTTCTCGATACTGGTGGAAGTGAAAAACAGTTTCCCGATAATTGGAATGTTGCCAAGGAAGGGAACTTTCTTCTCAGTCTCTTTCACGTCTTCTTTAATCAACCCGCCAATAGCGATGGTTTCGCCGTTGTTGACCCTGACCTGGGTCGCTGCCAGACGCCGGGATATAATTGGCTGATCCAGATTAGGACCCGAATAGCCGATGATCGCTTCGACAGTGGGTTCTACCGCCATGGTGATATAACCATTCTTATGTACATGGGGCAATACCAGTAGCGAAATCTTAATAGTTACTTTTTCGGCCGTTTCAGTGGCTAGGCACCGGAAGTTCCGGTAGAAGTGGTGGGGATAATAACTGTGACTTCGGTTTCAACATTGATAGTTGCACGCTGATTGTCGAGCGTTACCACCCGCGGATCGGACAGTACTTTTGATTTTCCGGTGGCAACCAGCATTTCCAGCAGGATCTCAAATTCCTGAAAAGACAGGATTGCCAGATTCAGGTTTTTTAATGTGCCGATGCCCAAACCGGAAGTACCACCGGCAGCACCACCAGTAGCACCTGCTGCACCTGCGGTCGTTGCACCACCGGATAGCGTTGCGAGTCCATCAGCCCCGGGAATAGCCGGACCACCGGACAATTTGGCTTTAGCAGTCCAATCGATCCCCATTTGTTCGTTATTGGACAGCATAGTTTCAATAAATTTGACGCTGATCATGACCTGGGAGGTAGCGACATCCAATTGTTTGATTAATTCGCGGATGGCCGGCATATTGTCTGGCACATCAATTATTACCAATACATCGGCGTTATCTTCGGCCGCCTGGGCGTCCATATTCTCGCCAGATAAACGGGAAGAACGGCTTAATTGTTGGATTCTACCCTTTTCAGTAATAACATTCTCAAGCGAAGGCACAATATCGCTGGCCATCACATAATCCAGCTCAAATACCTCTGTAACCAACTCACCACGCATGTCAGAATCAATTGGTTTAATTATTAAAATATTATCTTGAATCAGGTAATCATAGCCATTGGCAATTAATATTGCGTCGAGGGCGCCTTTTAAGGTGACTTTGGTAAAATTGACGGTAACAACGCCGCTGATATTCTCATTGATAATTAGATTAAATCCGTTTTGTATCGACAACAGCCGCAGCACATCCTGAAGCTCGGCTTCAACGAATTCCATAGTCAGTAGTTTTTCGGGTATTAAAGCTTTCGGAATAGTTTTTTGACCAGTTAAAAAATTTGACCCTACCATCAATAGCAGCAAAATAACCCATAAAAGTTTTAGTGTTGGATTAACTTGTTTCATGGGGCTATAAACTTCCTTTCAGTTTTATAATATATTTCTGGTTGCCATCAGTAAGGATAGCAAAATTGCCTTTTACATCGACTAATGTCATACCATCTATTTTATCGCCAATCCGCATAATTTCTTTGTCAATCAAAACCGTAGGCGTTTCACCGCGATAAGATATTGCGTTTAGTTTATATTCCTCTAAATACACTGGTGCGCGGGGTGTGTTATCGTTGGTCTCATCGCCAGTAATTTTGGTATCACTCATGTCAAATAATTCACCAATGAACGGGTCTCGGCCCCAAATCTCGGCATAATGAGGCATTTTATTAATTTCATTGGTTTTTTGGGCTACCAGAGCTGCGACATTGATTTTGGTCTGAGGGGTATTTGGTTGGGAAACTGCTGTTGCCTGCGCGCTAATATTCCTGACAGTGGATGCAGCCCGTTTGGCAGTGGATCCCGTAGGATTAGTGAAAATATCGTAGCCAAGGTAACCGGCAACTACCACCAGCACGATTAACAATATTTTCTGATTTTTATTCATAAATTTAGATCTCTATTATATCTTTCCTTTGGGGTTGATAACATAGATGTAGCTTTCAATTCCGATTGTTAATTCCAATTCATCTGCATTGCGCTCAATATTGAAATCAGTCTGATAATAATTAAATGGTAGTACAATCAGATCATCCACGAAATGGCCAATATCAAGAAATGACCCCATAACCTGGATTTCAATTGGAACTTTTACGAAATAATCGTTTGATACCAACAATGCATCCAATGAAGGTTGGATGTGGTCCATTTTCAGATTGTTTTTCAGACATAGCGAAACAATTTCATCAGTAATTATCGCAATTGAATCTTTTGTTGGGATCAGGACTGCAAGAGAATCAAATTCTACATTCATGGTCTCAATTCTCTTCTGCAATCGAGGTAGACTGGTAACGGTGTTACCACTGGTACGGATCTGTCTTTTCAATTTGCCGATTTCCGAATCCAGATTGGCCACCTTTTGCTTTTGCGGAGCGTAAATCATAACAAACCAGGCACCAGCCAGGATTATGACTAATACAAAGGCGATTAGCAGTTTTTGTCGGTAATTAATCTTCTTCATTAATAATATCAAATTCTATTTCAAAAAAGATGCCTGTTCGATTGTTATTTTCGAATGGGAAGCTGTTATTTAGATTAATTGTGTTGGCGCCAATATAGCCGGAATTATCCAAATTCATTATGAAATCAGCCAGCGCAACATTGGCATTATACGCACTAGCGAGTAAAAAACCGGAACAACTGATGTGAGCTTTAACCGGTCTAAGTTTCGGGTCCGTAACTGACATTGTGTTTAACGTTATATGCCCCGGCATTATATTACTCAAAATTTTGAAAATCTGAACATCGACGGTCGGTTTGTTAGACAGAGAATTAAGGGATTTGAGTTTGCTGCTGATATCTTTCTCAACATTCTGCAAACTAATAAAGTTCTTTTGCATCGGTGATAATTGCGAAAGTTCCTCCTGCAATGTTTCCAATTGACCGGAGAGATCATTGCTTTTGAGTCCAATTAAAGTAGAAATTGAAAAAGTTGCCAACACGACGATCAATGCTAAAGATTTAAGCATGAATTTCAGTAATACGTTCTGGGTTTCCTGGGCTAGTTTTTCCGGTAATAAATTGAGTTCGGAACTATTATCCAGTGCCATACCGGCTGGAATGGCCAGTGCGTTGGCGTTTTTCTGCAAGGTTCCCAAATCACTGATATTGCTTTCATAATTCCAGACCGAAATCGGGTCAAACACGATTACTTCCTGATTGAGGGTCTCACTTAGAAAAACATCAAGATTCTGCAATACCGAGCTGCCCCCACACAGAAAGACTTTTTCGATTGGCCCATACGGAAATTCCTTGCTATAATATTGCATAGAACGCTGGATTTCGTTGGCAAGTCTTTCCAGCGGTGAACGAATTCGAGATGCGATATCGGAAAGGGTTAATCCTTCTTCAGAGACAAGCTTTTCCTGGACGCCGTGGGGTAATCCGTACAAGTGCTTTAAAGCCTCAGCTTTGACTTCATCGATGTGTATTCTATCACCGGTATTTGAATTCAAATTACCTACCAGTGAAGCTGTAAAATCACGACCGGCAATGCCAACTTCGCGCGCAAATCTAATATTACCACGATTGATGACATTGATCATGGTTGAAGAATGTCCAATATCCAAGACCATGACGTTAGCAGCGTTTTCAGTTGGATAATGTGACATGAATGAACGCCAAGCTGCCAGGGGAACCAGCGTCATCTTATATGGAATTTTAATTTGTGAGAGTAAATCGATGCTGGAATTGATTAATCCATCATGAGCCGCTACTACTAATATGTCGAGCTTGGGAATTCCATCCTCAACTAATTCGTTAATAACCTTATAGTCCAGAACGGCTTCATCGGCTTTAAATGATAATTGTTTTCTCGTAGCCCACCGTACTGCTTCTTTTAATTCCTTTTTACCAACCTTGGGCATATGAATACTTTTTATACTGATGTCAGACCCATTCAGCAAATAGTTTAATTTCTTTTTTCGGTTTTGGCCGGTCGTTAAGTATTCCTTAACTGTCGATTTAATAAATTGACTTAGTTTTTCGCTATCAGAATTAAGTTCAGGAGGAATGCGGACATAACTGAAATCATTTATCGTGGTTACTCCACTGGATTCCTGAGCATCGATAAATTTTATGGCATAGGAGCCAATGTCAAGACCAATTCGGCCACTGGCACCCTTAACCTTTTGAAGCATGCCTTTGATGTCAATTTTGCTTTTCTTTTTATATATGAATGCGGTCGGCTCGCCTGATTGATCATCCAATTCGTCGGCAAAATCTTCGAAGTCTTCATCAGCATTGGATTCCGCTAACGCCTTACTCTCTACATCGGAGGCCACTTCTAGTTCAACCGTTTCTGCAATCTGATTGGCTTCGACAATCTCTTCGGCAGGTTCTTCATCGACAAGCGGTAAATCAATTGCATCAAATGAAATATCCAAATCATCCGGTGTTTCTGGAACGTCCCCGCTGTCATCAGCACCATTCAGCTGGTTTGCCTCCTCCGATTTTTTATCACTATCGTCATCAGTAGATTGATCATCAGACTCACTATCAATGAAAGCTAATTCTTCTTCTGTATCGTCTTCGGTCTCTTTATCGTCGGTTTCGTCAGCAAAATCTTTGAATACCAAATCGAGTTCGTCATCCTCAGTCGATTCTTTGGACGAATCAGTATCTTCATCACTATCTGATAGATCAACATCAAAAAATTCCTCAAATATCGTCTCAGCCTGGGAAGTCTCATCTGTGGCTTCCGCATTTGAATCTGTTTGGTCATCCGCTGCCATTTGAGTGGTATCAGAGGGGGGTTCCCTTACGGTCAGTTT
>JABMPO010000236.1 GCA_013203015.1 Fidelibacterota bacterium | reverse complement strand
GCTTTCAGGATTTATGACGAGATATAGAACGGGATATCATGGTTTGTGAAAATTATATTTTTAACGTAGGGACAACACATGTGTTGTCCCTACCCGTAATTATGATATACCTCGGTTTTTAAAACCGGGAATCCACATTGGTACTTCGCGCATGTATTGCTCATAATCAGAGCCGAAGCGTGCCAGCAGTAGTTTTTCCTCATAGCGACAGATAAAATACAGAAAAATGATTCCCAGCAGCCAGACAATAGCAGCGATTATTGACAGATTGATCAGCAATAATCCCAGGTACAGTAATATTTCGCTGACATACATGGGGTGTCGCAGATATTTATAGACCCGATCCCTGATCACGGCCGGCTCGGAGCGTACCTCCCCAAATACTATTTTCATGCTGGCACGAGCCAGATAACCAGATAAGATTAAAAGGATGATTCCCACCGGTAAACGAACCGTCAGTGAAATATATTCATTCAGTCCGGTGGAATATTTAAAGAAAAAAGAATCGCTCAACCAGACTCCAATAAACAGGATCGCCAGGATCGCCTGACCGGCATCGCCAAGTTTATGCTCGCCCGTCAGATCATTGCGATCGTGGTGGTCTTTATTGTGCTTGCCCATAGTCCCCCCGATTATGATTAATTACTTGTTATAATTTATAAAAACTATTATCAATCAGGTCAAATATAACAGGGGCCTAAAATTATGCCCCTGCTGTGACTTCATATAATCTGGCTTTAATTTACCGTAATCCGCGCCATACTGGCGCCATCATGGCAGCTGTTACAGGAACCGCTGGTAACCTGCGACTGCATGAATTCCTCATTCGTGGCGCTGCTGGCCGAAACATAGCGTCCACCCGTCCAGTCCATATCCTGGGTGGTATAAAAATTACCTTCACCATCCACCTCAATCGTGGCCAGCAAATCACCGCTGCCATTGGAACCGGAATAAATCTTGATTGTCGTATTGGGATTAACGGTCGTGCCATCAGCCTGATATACGCTACCGGCAATGGTGAAGATACCTTCGCCGCTTCCACCGGCTATGTGGCAATTCTGGCAGGTGTTACCGGTCTGATGACTTTCATCATCACCGTATTCACTATACATGATCTCATCTTCGTGCTCGTTTTCGTCATTGTCATCGTCATTCAGCAGATTGTCACAAGCCGCAATTAAAAATATGCTCAATAGAATCAGGATCGAACGCAACAGAATTGTAGATTTAAATATATTTCTCATCAATAGCTCCAAATTGTTTTTAAAATAGATCAGACAGAGAACTTCCGCCAGATACTGGCAGAAATTAGATCAGCTCAAATACGGATGTTGTGATCGAGGGCAAACAGGACTCAAATATCCTGAATTACAGGTATAATCCATTAATATTTTTACACTAGTGTAAAACTAACTTCCATCCCCGGTGCTTCCCCCGGAAGGATTACTGACCGGCCACGTCGCCGATAATTCGCCGCAACAGACCATCATTTTCTGCAATCAACTGGCGAGCAGCGGCTTTGGAACAATTTTTACGGCTCATTACAATTGCCGTTTTCACTTCCTTATCGGCTGCAAATAAAAATTCCTGGGCTTTTTCATAAGGGATTTCGGCCAGCTTTTCAACGATCCGTGAACCTCGGTCAACCAGCTTATTGTTAACCGCACTCAAATCCACCATTAAATTACCATAGACTTTTCCCATTTGAATCATGGCGGTAGTCGATATCATATTTAGAACCATCTTCGTGGCAGTGCCTGACTTAAGCCGGGTTGATCCGGTTAAAATCTCCGGTCCCACATCGACGGCAATCAGGGTATCGACTTCAATGTCTAAGAGGGGGCTGGGATTGCAGATGATATAGGCCGTACTGGCTCCCAGACTGCGAGCCCATTTCAAAGCATGCACAACATAGGGGGTGGCGCTGCTGCTGGCGATTCCTACCAGTAAATCTTTCGATCCGAAACCGGCGGCTATTAACGCGTCTTCCGCATCCAGTGGATTATCTTCGGCTCCTTCGATTGAGCGGACCAGGGCATCCAGTCCCCCGGCGATGATGCCCTGGAACCAGTCTCGCGGGGCAGAGAATGTTGGTGGAATTTCTGAAGCATCCAGTACCCCCAAACGACCGCTGGTGCCGGCGCCGATATAATAAATATGTCCACCTTGCCTCAGCGCTTGTACTGCCAGTTCTACCGCAATTGCAATCTCCGGTAAAACAGCGTTGACTTTTAGAGCTAATTGTTGGTCTTCCCGATTCATTATTTCCAGAATTTCGGGAATCGAGCGCTTATCAATTCGGTGGGAATCGGGATTCTGTTTTTCAGTCGTCAGGTCTTTGCGTGCCTTTGGTTTGATATTTTCCATGGTTGAATTTAGAATTATTAACCAATGCGGGATTACTGCTTATTGTAAGCATTATGCAAAATCGGTGCTAATAATTTTGGTTATCTAATCCAATTTTTACAAATTAGCCCGGTAAATGAGGCAGTATTTATTGTGACAGACAGTTTTCAAATTGGCCTATTAACTATCGATCTGCACCTGGCGGAAGCGCAATCGTTGAAAGCAAAACGACAGGTGATAAAGAGTATTAAAGATCGACTGAAGAACCGAAATAATATTTCAATTGCCGAATACGGTGCTATGGATAAGTGGCAATCCGCGAAACTGGTAATCTGTACGGTAAGTAATAATCATCGTCATATTGAACAGAATCTGCAATCAGTTATTAATCAAATCGACAATTGGCGATTATGTGAAATTACCCGTAATAAAATAGAATTTTTATAGTGGAATGATGAGCTATATCAATTTAATTATTGTTACGCCAGAAATTGATCCGCGGGAACTGGCTGATTTTCTAATTGAGAATGGTGGATTGGCAGTCGCTATTATTAACACCGATCCGGACAGTACGGCAACCGACAAATGGTTTGACGATCCCAGTCAGCCGTCAATAATCGCGCCTGAGTCAGCAGCAGTGTCGGTGATGTTACCACAGGATAGCGCTATTGATAACTGGCGAGCACTAATAGCGGAGCATTTTAATCTGATGAATCTGCCAAAATGCAAAATTGAAATTGTACCTGATCGGGATTGGGTGCGCACCACCCAAATGTTAAGCAGTCCACAGCAAATTACTGAACGATTATGGATTATCCCAACCTGGGAAAGTATTGTAGATCAAACCGCAATTAATATTCGTCTCGATCCCGGCATTGCATTTGGCAGTGGTACCCATCCAACGACCACCCTTTGTTTACGCTGGTTAGATAAGAATATCCAGGGTGGTGAAAAAGTACTGGATTACGGCAGCGGTTCCGGGATTCTGGGGATAGCCGCCTTGAAGCTGGGCGCGGCTGAGGCAGTCGGTGTGGATATTGACCCCCAGGCTAACGCAGCGGCTTTCAATAATGCAGCCATCAATCAGGTCGAATTTCCCACCTGCCTGCCGGAAGAATTAGCTACAGCTAAATTCGATATAATTGTTGCCAATATCCTGGCTAATCCCCTGCTGGAACTGGCACAATTATTTTCGGAATTACTGAGTAGTGGAGGTAAGATCGCATTATCAGGAATTTTGGAAGCTCAATCCGCTGCAATAATGGAGATTTATCAGCACTGTTTTTCCATGTCGCCACCAGAAAATATGGGCGACTGGCTCCTGTTATCGGGCCAGAAATGAAAGTTTGCTTAATCACTTCAAAGGAAAGGTCCATACTCACGAACGCAACCGACCGAAAACACTTATTTTATTTAAACTAATTCCATTACTGTATTAATTTAATCAACCGATTATGAATGATGTTTATGGTTGTACGGTGGGAACACAGATTGCGCGATAACACTATCCAATAAATACTAAATGGTAAAGATGAGCAATCAGAATTCAGCAAATGATACTTTCAGTATTTTTGAATTAGCCACAATAGCGGTTATACCGCTAAATTAGCGTTAAAAGAATAATTGTTTTTATACACTCATTGTGCCCAGATGCCTAAAGGTACGATAATAAGAGAATAATTTGTAAATTGCATAAGTAATAAAATAACGAAAGATATAAGTTAAAAAATGAAGATAAAAGAACCCTTATTCAATTATATAAATCCAAGTATTAAATATTCAATAGAAAATGAGGATTCATTAACGGTTTTAAAAACTTACAAAGATGAAATATTTGATTTAATAATTACTTCACCTCCCTATAATATTGGTAAATCCTATGAAACTAAAACTTCCATTGAAGATTATCTTGCTACTCAAGAAGAAATAATAAAAGAGTTAATAAGAGTATTGTCTGAAAAAGGAAGTATTTGCTGGCAAGTTGAGCTATCCGTTACAAGTACTCACGCAATTTGCCTGAATTGATATGCCAAACGTATTTAAATATGACTTTATAAAAGAAGCCGAAAAGCGTTTTGGCAACTTAAAAAAACTACCCCAAAGCCTTTCTCTCTTTGATCTACCGAATGAGATTGCAAGAATATATATACGATATTCAAAAGTTCATGGAGGAAATAAATCTTTTTATGGTTTGCGTGATGAAGATTTAAAACAATTGGAAGGCTTTAATTCATTTATCTGTTTCGTATGGGATACACAAAAGGAACCACTGTTTATTCCATTTTCGGAATTTGAGGATATCTTTCAAGAACTTACTCCAGCAAGTGATGGTCAATATAAATTACAGATATATCATCAACCTGATCAGAATGAATTATATATAGCCAAAGCAGGAAGATTTAATGTTGAGAGTTTTTTTGGCTGGAAATATTTCGAAGAAAAGATTGACACATCACAAATTGAAAAAATTCCTGATTTCTCACATTCCCAAATTCAAACTCTTATTGGCACTATAGGAATTAATAAGGGATTTGATATCTGGATACCACTAATTGACCGTAATAAGTTAGATTGGAATATCTCAAAAAGGTTTGACTGTGTGAATGATCTTCCCACAAGGTATGAAAAGATACGAGGCATTATTAAAGAGATAGATGTGATATGGATTAAGAGGGGCTCTAGTGATTTGCAAGCAATGTTTGAAGTTGAGCATTCCACACCTATTTACTCGGGTTTATTGCGATTTAATGATTTACATTTACTTGAACCGAATCTCAAACCAAGATTTAGTATAACTTCAAATTATTTACGAAAAGCTCTTTTTTTAAGACAGGTTAACAGACCGACTTTCAAATCAAGTGGACTATCAGAACTCTGTAATTTTCTGGAATACAAAGATGTTTTTAGTTGGTTTAACAGAACTAGGGATAAAATATGAAAACGATTTGGGTGCTTGTTCTTGTTAAAAAAGGTTTCATCATAGAACCTGAAATTTTCTATTCTGAAAAAGATGCAGAAAAAAGAAAAGAAGAGTTGATGGCAGATTTCAATAAAGATTATGATGAAATAGAAATCTTTAAAAACCAAATCGCGTAATGGATTGAAAGGGTGCCCGAAGTAGTGCGTAGTACCGAAGCAAAAGAGAAACCTGGGAAAGCCTGCCTGATGGGATATGCCCAAAAAGAGACTCAATGCAAATACCTTAAATGGAGAAGAATATTTAATTGTTCACCATAAATTACTATTTAAGGATATCAAAGAAGTTATCACTTCAATCAATGCAGGAAAATTCAAGACTAAGATCAGTAAAGAAAAAACAATGAAAGGTAATAAACTTTATAGTCCTATTGACTTAAATAAAGAATTTATTGGAGAGTTTCAAAAAAGGAATTGGAAAGAAAGCCGTTACTCTTATTACATCACATTAGATCGAGGATTGATGGAAAAAACAATAATGATGCCAGTAAGTGATTAAAAATAGTTTTTAATTGAGAATGGTGAGAAAAAACCAATTTATAGTTACAACCAAACTGATTTTGTAAAAGATAAAATAGCTGTTGAAGTTCAATTTGGTAAATACTCATTTGTTGCGTACGATTTATTTGTAAAACATATGCTATGCTATTCTGGTGGCGTTATAAACTTGGGAATAGAAATTTTACCAACGAAAAAAATGCAAGCACAAATGTCAAGTGGCGTCGCGTATTATGAAGGCGAAGTTTACAATGTGATGAGACAAGGAAGGAATAGTCCACCAGTTCCTTTATTGATATTAGGGATTGAACCATAAATTAAAATTGCACTGGACGCAATAACTGCTATTTTTAAAGCTGGTTTTAGTGATATCTCGGAAGGCAAATGAATATTAGTACACATAGCAGCAATTTTAAGTTGGCCTTCTCCCAACTGGCGCATAAAACATAGCTAAACAATAAAATGGAATGCCGACCCCTCCACGGAATTTGTGAGTGGTCGATACTAAATCCCACCAGCTCTACTTAAATCTTTAGAAATAACTAAATCACTTCAATTATATTCAGATTATCTTCAAATTAGTGGCCTGAAATAGGCACATGATTTAATGAAAAAGCTTGATATCTACCTGGCCCGCCAATTCCTGACCATCCTCGTGATGGCCCTGGCCGGCTTTGTGTGCGTTTTTATCATCGTGGATATCTTCGAGCAATTAGATAAATTTATCGACAGCTCGGTCCCCTTCCCGGTAATATTACGTTATTACATTTATTCTTTACCCTGGTTTGTAAATATCGGTTTACCAATGGCTATGTTGATCTCTACCGTTTTTTCGATTGGTTTGGCAGCCAAGCGCAATGAATTGACGGCAATGAAAGCCACCGGTATCAGCATCTACCGGATTGCACTCCCATTGCTGTTAATTGGATTTACGATCAGTCTGATATCTTTCAAATTTGAGGATCAACTGGTTATTTGGGGTAATGTCCAGCGGGCCGAATTAAAAAAAGAGTATATCCAGAAATATAAACGTAAAAGTAAGAATATTCGCAATAATATATTTTTACAACGGGCCGAAAAATTTCATATTGCCATAGGCAAGTATAATTACAACCAACGATCAGCGACTAGCGTAACCGTCCAGATAATGCAACAAGGTAAGATTGGGGAACGGATCGATATTAAGGAAATGACCTGGATTGATTCATTGCAACAATGGGCTGCCAGTAATTATTCAGTCCGGAATTTTAATCTGAATGGCGAAGAAATCAGCGTCGATATAAGTGAGCGGGACAGTCTGTTTTATCTTGGCTTTACACCGGTGGACATTGAACGAAAATCATCCTCACCGGAAGAATTGAGTTATGCCGATCTCAATCAATTTATTGCTCAATTGGATGAAAATGGCGTCGATACAACCCGTTGGGAAGTTGTTCGTGATTTCAAGATTTCGTTTGCCTTCACCAGCCTGATTGTGGTTTTGTTTGGTCTGCCTTTGGTTCTACTCAAACCCAAAGGCGGACTATCATTTGGAGCCGGAATGAGTGTGCTGGTGATATTTTCCTATTATGCCTTTATAAAATTTGGACAATCACTGGGTTATAAAGGAATTATTGAGCCGTTTTATGCAGCCTGGATTGGCAATTTCGTTTTTTCGATTGGCGGTCTGATGCTGTTGATTGGTATTCGTAAATAATTAATTCTGATCGTCAGCGCTATTATCTTATTCAATATCAGGCGGTAATATTACCGGTTCGTTTTCCGGGGTACTTTCTACCGGTTCTTCCTTCCTGCTGCCAAAACTGGTAATGGTAACGCCAAGGGAGATATTCACACCTTTCATGGAATGAATCCAGACTCCATTCCTGAACGCCAATCCCATATCAAAAATGATGGGACCTTTATGAATACCAAATCCCATTCCCAGTTCCTTAAAATCGTAGCCCGCCCAGGAATAGCCAAATCGAATGGGGAAAGTCGGATTTTTGGTCACTTCCGCCCCAATTGACCAACGCCAGCGATTGCGGGCGAAAAAGCGGTCTTCAAATCCGGCCAGTAAATCTGACACAACCAGAATATCCGGGAAGCGTTTGGAAACCGAAAATCGAAATTGAGCCGGATAGCGCGTCGAAAACTGTTTCAGATTACCATCTTCATCCAGGTTATAAACAATCTGTTCATCCGTCGGATTTGAATAAAAGAGCGAATCACTGGACATGGTCTGCATATTCAGGGTATCAATTGTATAATTATAGCGCACTGCCATACTGTCGTTTAAGGCCATGCCGGCCCAGGTCATATGGAACAGATCATCGGAATTGCCGTAAATATTGTCACTACCAGCCATAATATTTTTAATAACACTCGGGCGATTCCAATTGATGGTCCCCAGGGCGTTAATCATTGAAAATCCGATCCGCCAGCCATCAAAATCCATGGTGGTAAATCCAATATCCAAACCCAGGCCGCTGCCGCCAACCCCCTGTCGGAAGAAATAAGTACCACTACCGTACATTGCTGTGGTATCAGTTATTAAACTGGCCTGACTTGAATCAGAATCGATACCAAAGTAAAATAGACCCTGCAGATATTTTATTGTCATGCCCCAGGCAAAATCATCACTGGGAATGGCAAATGAAAATCCCAATTCATTTACACCGAGTAGATCAAGTTTCAACGTCATATCAATTTCTTCTGAAACCGGATTCCCATTTAGCAACAAACTCATAATACCGGTAGGAATGGTGGCATCGCCAAGCACCACCAGATTTGAAGTAAGCGCCATGTTTCCGGAAGCAAAATTCAAAATGGGGATCGGCATATGAATGTCGGTATAAAGTCGAAGACCACCGCTTTTATCAAGGTCGCGCAGGATCAGGTCTTTGTCCTCGGTAGTGAGGGTATCACCGCTGATAGTATTCAGATTGCCCAACGATATATAATTGCTGACCATCCCAAAATCGAAACCGAATAATTGGAGCATAAATGGTTTGTCCTGCTGGAGTGCAATCAGAGCCGGGTTGTATCCCACTGCAAAAATACCATCAGCAACAGTTCCATAGGCGCCAGCCAATCCCACCACACGGGGGTCACGCTTGGCCTGGGCAAACAGGCTGGTTGTCAAAACGAGTAACAGGAGCAGCTTAGTCAGGGAAACCTTCATTGTTTTCTACCCCTGCTTTTCAAGCCAATGGGGCTGGAAACACCGATAATCGGATCGAATTCTGATTTAAGGGTAAAATACCAACCGCTCATATCGCTGATATCCGAGTCAGCATCGGAGACACGGATGCGGACGCTGTCTAGCGGGGCGCCGAGATTTGGAAATACCTCACTCACATTCCAGACACATGAATCTTCGTTATCAATGGCAGTCCAGTTCGATTCCAATGGCGTCCAATCCTGATCATCTTCAATGTCCGGATCGGTAATAGTCGAATAATCAAGATTGACCTTATTGATCTTACCATACGTACGCCAGCGGATAATGATCGGGGCAATATCGGTTACGGTCAAAGACTCACCACCATTAGGATACTGGATCACCAATTCACCGGGAGCTGATTCCAGCATTCCGGTACTGCTGATCTCAAAAGTCAGAAAAGATTTAATGGCAACATAATCGTTCAGCGACAAAAATACTGGCAGAGTATCACCAGTAATCGGATCAATGGGCGATCCGTTTAAATGAATTCGCGGTGTAGTGTAATGGTCACCAGCGCTGGTCATCAATTGAATTTTAGCAGGATCCATGATGCTGGAAGTGACTAAATCACCAGCGATATCAACTAAGCGACGATCATCGTTATCCGAATCATAATTATTAAGGGTGGGATCGGGTAGCACAATTTTTAATAATGTATCAATATAGGCCACTACTGTATCGACTCCTGAAGTGGAACTACGAATAAAATAGGAAACTCCATCCAGACATTCAGAAAAATCCGACATAATATTAAATATATAAATTGAAGAATCAGCACCCATTGATGGGTCGAGGGTGGAACATTCACTAACAACATACAGGCTATCACCGGCCGAAATATCTATCCCCAGGGCAGCAGCCATACTATCAAGATTGTTGCGGCTCTCATCTAAAGGGAAGTTCGCTTGATTAGAAAGCAAAATAGAAATATCACCGCCCACCGGAAAATGATTTGTTACCCGGGCTACAGCCGAGGCGCTGCGAAGCCCACTGCGAATTTTATTACGCAACTCATAATCCCATTCTTCCAGGGGCGATTCATTGATCGGAATAAACGTCATTGGTGACATTTTTACTTCAAAGGGCGCAATTAGTCGGAATTCACCCCATATGCCAGAGCTGCCAGAAATCGTACCGCGACCTTTGATCGAGGCTGCCGAACTGAACACCATTGTTTCCGGATTAAACGACAGGAGATCAACTATGGTGGATTCTCCAGGTGGATTAGTAGTAGAATCAGACGGGATACTATCACCGGGTAAATCGTACAGGAAAGTGGTAGTTCCTTCTCGACTCACCCTGATCATTGTCTTAGCTGTATCCAATTCCGAGGTTGGTACATTAAGGGAATCTACCTGAACGTTCACAAAAATGGAATCACCGTAGGTATTCACTCCGATCATATCCATATCCAGGGAAATGGGAAACTGGATCTGGCTCCACATGGTTATTTGGATTTGTACGTCGGTAAAAGCCATGCCGGTAAAACCACTGGGCATACCGGACATTTCCTGCTCGGCTGGCGGAAACTCCCGGAATAGATTGGCTGTCAGAGATTCAAAATGCAGAGAATCGATCCCAACCTCCATACTCATGCTACCGAAGGCACTGCCATCCAGGGGAATCGCTATCACTGTATCCTGAGTCCATGCGGATACAGTCAAATCCATATTGGTCAGTGGACTGTTTGGATCTGCAACATTTTTAAATTCATAACCATCTATATCAAAAGTATGATAGTAAGGTAACCTGTTACGACTCAAAGTACGTCTGATTACTATAGAATCTTTACCATCCTCTGATGGCACAAAATTTTCAAATTTCATTTCAAAATCAATATCAAACGGGAAGTAACTGTACAGGCTGTCGATTCGGATTTCGTTGGTGGAAGTGAAGGCTGGTGAAGGATCGGTAAACTTGCCTGAATAAATTTCAATATCGGATGGAAATGCTATTGGGTCAAGTTCCGGGGCAAGATTGTATTCCGCAATCTGTACCACAACCGAATCGATACCATCAATCTCAATCAGAAATGCCAGATTAACTTTTACGGAATCATTTGCTTTGATAGTAAGCGTATCCGTATCAAGCGTGGTTTCTTTAACGCGAAAACCAACACTCATCTGAATCTGTGAACCAAGCAGACTGTCTCCTAGTAGAGTATACTGAGTAGATATACTGTCTTTTGGTAATAGATCATTATTATTGATATGATAAGCCAATACAGTTGGTGCGCCACTAATATCCGTGGACAAACTGAATTCAATAGCATGGATATCTGTAGGTAGGCCATTATTTATAATAGTCGACTGAAACAGGCTGGAATCTGCATCAGAATCAGACACGATTGTTAATGCCTTAATAGTAATGAATTCCGGTAGCGCCGATTCATCCACCTGAGGAAGATAAATATTAAATACGATTGGTGTATCGAAAGCTTGAGCTATCGGATTCCAAACACTGGCCAAAATTTTATGATCGATGGTATCTGGTACGGAAAAAGTGGTTCCGTGTACATCCACAAACTCACCGTTGGGAGCAAATGGAATCTCCACCGTGATCGTAGTATCAATCCCAGAAAAATCTATTGTCGGTGAATTAACCGAATTGGAAGGAATTTCAATATTTTGATTCAATTTAACCTTCAGATAGGAAGGGTCAATTGAAATTGTATCTAAATCATCCCCGAATACCACCTGCATACCCAATGAATCAGATGTAACGACTATGGTACTATCGTCCACCATTCCATCTAATGGGTAATTTTCCTCTATTAGAGGAATTGTCAAATCCATAAACCAGGTTGGCATTTCAAAATCAGCCGGACTTTTAAAATCGCAACTGATCATCAATAGAATTAATACAGCAGAAAAAACTAATACTGTTGATTTGAAAATTCTGTACTCGGATTTCTTCATTAACTGATCTTCATTATTATGCTTGATCTCTGTACCGCACACATTAAATAAGTTGGCAAGATAAATGGACATAACTTC
>JABMPO010000235.1 GCA_013203015.1 Fidelibacterota bacterium | reverse complement strand
GAACATTATTTGCAGCAGGGACAAATTTTGATTGATACCATTTATACGCCCCCGCTGACCCGCTTTTTAGCGTTGGGAAAAGCCCGGAGTGCCCAAGTTGTTGGTGGGCTGGACATGTTTATTGAACAAGCCCTGGCTTCGCTGGATATCTGGTTTGATCGCAAAATTTCAAACGAAATTTCAAGGAATGAATTAAAAAATTATTTAATCGAAACGACTAATCAATCATGATAAAAAAAATAAAATTTTTAACAGCCGGGGAATCTCACGGTAAGGGCCTCATTGGTATCCTGGAAGGATTACCGGCCGGACTGGAAATCGATGAAAACTATATCAATCAGCACCTGGCTAGGCGCCAGCAGGGTCATGGTCGCGGGAAGCGCATGGAGATTGAACATGATCAGGCTGAGATTTACAGTGGTGTACGTTTCGGTAAAACCATTGGATCACCGATTGGACTGATCGTGAAAAACCGGGACTGGAAAAACTGGTCGCGCAAGATGGCGGTAGCTGGCTCGGATAAAAATGTAAAGAAGGTAACTTTGCCGCGACCCGGTCATGCTGATCTGGCTGGCGCTCAAAAATTTGGTTTCGATGACATTCGTAATGTGTTGGAGCGTTCATCCGCCCGGGAAACTGCCATGCGGGTTGCCTTAGGATCCCTGGCCCGAAAACTACTGGCAGAAGTAAATATCGCAGTAGGCAGCCGGGTTACTCAGATTCACCAGGCTAAAGATGAATCGCAACTGGCAGAACAGTTCAACTTGAAAAAACTAACCGAACAAATTGATTTGTCACCAGTGCGCTGCCTTGATAAAACAGCGGAAAAGGCTATGTTGGCAGCTATCGATGATGCCAAATCGGTGGGCGATTCAGTAGGCGGTGTATTTGAAGTACTGGCAACCGGCTTGCCCTATGGATTGGGCAGTTACACCCATTGGGACCGGAAACTTACCACCCGTCTTTCGGCGGCGATTATGTCCATTAATGCTATCAAAGGAGTTGAGTTTGGTGGTGGTTTTGTATCGGCTGAGTCAATGGGTAGCCAGACCCACGATGAAATACTGTGGGATGAAGTCACCTACCAACGGGCTACCAATAATGCCGGCGGCCTGGAAGGTGGGATGACCAATGCCCAACCATTGATTTTACGAGCGGCGATGAAACCCATTCCGACATTAATGAAACCGCTGCGGTCGGTGGACATGCAAACTAAAATTGAAAAATCAGCGCACAAAGAACGGACGGATGTCTGTGCCGTACCGGCCGCGTCAATCGTGGCTGAAAGTATGGTTTGCCTGATTCTGGCTGATACCCTACTGGAGAAATTCGGCGGCGATACCGTCGATCAGTTAAAAGACCATATGAAAACAAGTGCTCGTTATTAGCCTGCCGATACCATGAACAGCTTTACTAACACCAATATTTTTCTGATCGGAATGATGGGCAGCGGTAAGTCTACCGTTGGTTGTCTATTAGCGAAAAAACTTTCGCTTAAGTTTGTTGATCTGGATTTGGAGATTGAAAAAGGGGAAGGGCTGGCAATCACCGATATTTTCAACAATAAAGGCCAGGAACAGTTTCGACAATTGGAGCAAAAATATTTGAAAGAGATCAGTAGTCACACCGGTCAAGTTATTGCGACCGGTGGGGGCATAATTCTGAACCCCGGAAACCGACAGCTGCTTAAATCAAATGGAATTGTAATACTACTACGCTGCCAGATGAATACACTGTCAGGTCGGTTGAAAGATATTCGCGGCCGACCGTTATTAAATAACAACGATAGCACCACTAGGACGTTGAACATGATTTGGCTGGAACGTCAGGAATTCTATTATTCAACTGCGCAAATTATTTTTGACAATAATTTTGTGGCCCCAGCAAATGCTATCAACCCAATCATTAAACAGATCAAAGGAACCCATGGAAACAATCAAGGTTAATCTGGCCGAGCATGGCTACCCGATTTGGATTGACCAGCATTTATTAGACCGGCTGCCGGAGACGCTGGCGGACAACTGGCACGGTAAGCAATTGATCGTTATCACCCAGAACTTGCTGGCGAAGCAGTATGGCCAGGAATTAATTGTAGCTTTGAACAAGAGCGGTTTTAAGGCAGCGCAGTTGTTATTACCTGCCGGAGAGAAGGCTAAAACCCTCAAACAAGTTGAAAATATTTACCAGCAATTGGTAGATCTAAATTGTGACAAGGAAACACTTCTGATTGCCCTGGGAGGTGGTACGGTCGGGGACGTTACCGGTTTTGTCGCTGCCACCTATCTGCGAGGAATCTCTTATTTACAGGTACCAACAACCCTGCTGGCCATGGTGGACTCAGCTATCGGCGGTAAAACCGGTGTTAATTTGCCTCATGGGAAAAATCTGGTGGGAGCCATTCATCAACCGGTGGCGGTTGCGATAGATTCGGCTGTTTTGGCAACCCTGCCGCGCCGGGAAATAGCATCAGGACTGGCGGAGGTACTGAAATACGGTGCAATCTGGGACAGGAAATTCTGGTTCTATTTATCCAAAAATCTGAATTCAATGCTTGATTTGAGCCAGGAACCATTAATGAAAGCAATCCGTAAATCCTGCGCCATTAAAACCAAAATCGTTGTACAGGATGAGCACGAGCAGGATCTCCGAAGAATTTTGAATTTCGGGCACACAGTGGGCCATGCCTTAGAAAACTTATCCGGTTATGGTCGCCTGACGCATGGTGAAGCGGTTGGGCTGGGCATGCTTTGTGCCGGGGAAATTTCCCACAACCGTGGTTTAATCAACGACGATGATTGGCAATCCTTAAGGACCACTCTCAGGCGCCTGCCCCTGCCGGCTGTACCAAAGATAACAAACACAGAGGTGTTAGAGG
>JABMPO010000234.1 GCA_013203015.1 Fidelibacterota bacterium | reverse complement strand
TTAAATATTATTGACCCAGCACCGGCTACATTTTCCCAGACTGAAGGTGTAACACCACAGGAATTGTTTTCAATAAAGTCGGCTTCAGTAAAATACATAAAATCTGAAAAATTGCGAGGTGGCATGTCATTTTGGAAACCTGCGGAAACCAGCCAAGGGCTTAAGATTCCGGCATATATAACGGTTATTACCAAAATAGTAACCGATGCTAAGATGACTTTATTCATATGTTCTGACCCTGTAATAAGTTTTGTCACAGGTGCTGGTTCGAATCTAACCAGTATCTGATTCCGTCTTAATAACCGAAGATTTCCTCCAATGTCAAATAGGTTATCTCACCGTATTTCGCTAATGCATCCAAGTCAATTTTTGCTGTATCGGCTAATACCATAATATTGTAATGTTGCCCTTGAATATATTCATTGAAGAATTCTTGAACATCATTCATCATCAGTTCAGGAACCTGGTTATACAGATCCTTGCGTGTGTCATGATCGAGCCCCATTCTTTGAGCCGATAAATATCGAAAAAGAATTCTTGATTTGGTAATACGTTCCGGTTTTATGCGGGCAATTATACCCTCGCGAGCAGCGTCAAAAGCTTTTTCCGATAAGGGCATTTCGGTTAGCAATTCGAAAAAACTATCCATCGCTTCCGGTATTTTATCGGCCTGAGTACCAATATAAGCAACAGTAAAATGTGATTTATCGGGCTTTGGCGGCGTCCCATAATAAGCATAAACCGAATAGGCCAAGGCCTTTGACTCCCGCATTATTTGAAATACTACCGATGACATATTGCCACCGTAATATTCATTGAATAACGCCCTAATCGAGATATTATCCGGATTGAACTGAACCGATTTTGACAACATCTGAATCTCAGCCTGAACCATATCATAATCAATGACAAAGACTTTTGTCTGTTCATTATTCAATTCTAAAAATTGCACTGCTTCGGGAATTGTCTGTGGATCATCTGAAATTGCATGGCTGGCAGATAGCTTGTTAACCAAAATTGAGGCAGCATCCGGACCATAATACAAAACCAAATGCTGATAGGAAGTTATTTGATTGATGATTTCGATCAATTCCGCAGCTTCCAGAGCTTGTAGTTCGGCAGTTGATAGTACATTTGTCGATGATGAAATAGGACCATATTTACCATAATTTCCCAATGCCCTACGGATACTTGTTTTGGAGAGTTTGGTGTCCGTTCTCTGCCTGAGTATGTCCTGCACTAAATTATTTAAAGCATCAGGATTTGGTTGCGCATCTGCCAGCAGATGTTCAAACAGATTGAGACCAACCTCGAAATTTTCAACCAGACCATTCAGCATCACCCATACTCGATCGTTGGAACTGAATACGCTGAAATCACAACCGATTTTATAGAATTCCTCTTTGATCTGTTCCGGAGTGTAGCGCTGCGTTCCTAAATACTCGAGATAGTTAAGGGCAATCTCCAATTTCTTATTATGATCGGTCCCCATTTCAACTAAATAGTACAATTGAAACAAATCGTTTTCGATATTTTGCCGATAGTAAACCGGGACACCACTCGTCAGCGACAATTTAGTAAAATCTCTATCGAAATCTAAAAATACCGGTGTTACATCAGCTACTTCCATGCCCAAGATGCTTGTCATAAAATCAGATTGATCAGTACGATTTAATTCAACCGGGGTTATCTCCGGCTTGGTGATTTTAGCGATTTCTTCATCTTTCCCGGTCCGTTTGTAAACCACAACATAATTATCGGTATAATGCTTTCTGGCAAACTCAACAATGTCTTCCTTGCTAATAATGCTAAGCCGGTTCATTTCATTGACCACAGCTTCCCAGGGAGTATCGGTGGTGAAAGCAGTCATAAATACCATTGCCCGTGAGCGGTTACTTTCCTGCTGGCGAATTCGATTCAATTTCATATCATTGATAACAGCTTCCGGTAGCCAGTCCGGGAAATCGCCTTGCTTGATCAGTTCGATTTGTCGCAGCAGCAAATCACGCACTTCTTCCAAAGATTGGCCTTCACGCGGGCGTCCGCCGAGTCCATGATAGCAATAATCCTTCATTTTAGCCGGATATGAATAAGCTCCTCTTACCTTCTGAGCCTGGTTCAGGTTTAAATCAATTAATCCGGCAGAACTATTCATTAAAACCATATCGGTCATCGTTAATAAATCTGACTCATGGCTGTTTTTACCCGGAAATCTGAATGCCAATCGCACACTTTCTGCTTCCGGTCCGAAGACTTCCAGTTCGATTGGTGCGGTAATCGGATCCTCAACCGGCGGGACAAATTCCGGAACCGATTGAGATTCCATTCTGCCAAAAGTTGCGTCGATCAGAGGGATAATTTCATCAGGATCGAAATCTCCAGACAGGCAAATCGCCATATTATTCGGCACATAATAGGTCTCAAAGTATGCAATTACTTTGCGTAAGGGCGGATTTTTCAGATGTTCGACAGTTCCCAGAATTGTATGCGTACCATAGGGATGCTTTTGAAAGAGAGCGGCATTGAGGGTATTATACAATTTTGACCCATCACTATCTAATGAACGATTCTTCTCCTCATAAACTACTTCCAGTTCCGTATGGAACAACCGCATTACCGGATCGCTGAATCTTTCATAGGCAATATCAAGCCAGCGCTGGAATTGATTTGAGGGGATATTATCAATATAAACTGTCTGCTCATTGGAAGTGAAAGCGTTAGTTCCGGTAGCGCCAATGGCACCCATCATTTTATCATATTCATTGGCAACTGCATAAGTTGAAGCTACTTGGGAAACGCTATCTATCTGATAATAAATATTTTTCCTGGCCAATGAATCGGTAGTGCTACCGTATTGATCATATAAAGCGACTATTTTTTCAATTTCATTCTTTTCACTGGCCCAATTTAGAGTACCATACTCGTCGGTTCCTTTAAACAGCATATGTTCCAAGTAATGAGCCATTCCGGTGGCATCATCAGGATCAGTTTTTCCACCGGCTTTTACAGCTATTGCGGTCTGTATTCTTGGCGCATCCTTATAAACTGTGGTATAAATTTTCAGACCATTATCCAAAGTATATATACGTGCCTTTAGTGGGTCACCGGCAATTTCTTTATACTCATATTTACCTTGGACGGGTTCAACTGTATCGCCAGGAGGAACACAACCGGCAATAATAAATGTGATCAGGAAAATAATACAAATGATATTTGAATTTCGTTTATTAAACCTGGAATCGAACATGCTGTCTCCCATCATTTTATATAGCCGGTGTACTTGGATCAGACACCGCCGAATTACATGCTTATTATCAATCGACTAAATCTAATGCTTTTTAAATTGAATTCGAACTGTTTCTTAGCCGAATTTTTCAATTTGATATCCATTCCCATAACGGCTTGAGCTGGATATCTGAATGACATTAATCTGTTATCAACCAATACTAATTGCCACTTTTAACAGGTATCCTCAACCTTTTTACCGTAATGATTGAGCCTAAAATAAAAGAGCCCCGGTGGGGTAACCGAGGCTCTGAGGAGGGTGTATTATATAAGACAAACCTTTAGAATATCTTTCAAAGAAGCGTTCAAATCGAATTTGAATTTGGCGACATCTAGCTTTGTTTTATGCCAAACTCCGTAATCACCTGCCATAATGAGCTTCTGAATATAACTCTGCGTAAGAGCATTTGTACAGACATTATCGTACCAGCGAATATCAATTTTTGCACTCGATGTTGTCAAAGAGCCTAATAGCGCCGACAGGAAAGTCTGACGGTTTTCCGTATCGGTGTTAATTTTGCAGAATCCGGCTTCGATCAGTCCCTGAATCTGTTCCCAGTCTGTTCCCACAAAATCCAGCCATTTCTGGCGAACACTGGAGGGATCGGACATTTTGTCGATCTGGGCGACAGCATACTTTACAACATCGGGATATAATGTGGAAGCACCATGGGCAACAAAAATGATATTATCATCGATTCTATTGGCAACTTTCAGCAGTTCATGGGCCAATTTTATATTTAATCTAACTTTGGTGCCCGGCTTACCTTTATTGGGTCCATGCATGGTTCCAATAGTTGGCGCAATCATCAATACTCCGGTTTCTCTCAGGAATTTCTCTAATTCGGCAGGATTGGTGTAAGTAGAGAATTCGGACTTTGTATCTTCATCTTCCTCGCCAGCCAGCACTCCCAATTCACCTTCCACTGAGATTCCCAGTGGATGGGCCATATCAACAACTTCCCGGGTCAGTTCAATATTTTTTTCCAGCGGCATGCCAGTCTTGGATATTTTATCGGTTGAATTATCAGCCATTACGCTGGTCAACATCTGAACTGACGCTTGTACAACTTTACGACCGCCTTCGCTGGTATAATCACCGTGATCAAGATGGGTAGCGATCTGTACTGACGATCTTTTTGCCTTTTGCTCAACATAAGCAGTTGCGATCTCAAGACCAAATACGGGATCGCCACCGCCAAAATGCTTCAAGGCCGAATTAGAAAAGGCTAATAAACCTGAAGAGCCTAATAATTCGAAAGCGGTAAATGCCGCGTTAATGCCCTGCACCGTAGTTACGTTGAAAGCCGGTATGGCATAACGTTGTCCCTTGGCGTTTCCTTTTTCACCATTCTTGGCTTTTATAATTAAGGAATGAGCTGTTGTCATATTATCCGGGAAGCGCCGAGATAAATTTAATTTGGGGGGGGTATTATTCATATTTTTTCCTCTTGTTAAAATCTTAGATTATTATATCTTTTTACCTTTAGGCTGCCCAATTTCCTGCAACATTTGTGAAAACCATTCCGTATCAATATCAAATGGTTTGCCGCCGGCAATTCGCTTAAAATCAATCAAACACAACTCGCCATTTTTAGCCATGTCAAGTCCGGCTAACCCACTTTTATTTTCTAAGGCGGATTTCGCAGCCAATTCAGCACAACGCTGGATAAGTTCCAGATCCGCCTGGTTGGGCGCTGCTGACCGGCCAAAATAACCACTTTTCTGGACTAATGTTTTTTCCGCGCCGAGGCGGGTGGAAAACTGTTTGGCAAACCAGTTACCGGGATTAATAAAATCGAGTTTGACATGACCAAATGCATCCCGGGCAACTTCTTCGCCCTGAGACTCAAGCTCAGCGACAATACTGTCAATTCCTGCCCCCTCGCTTAAGAATATATTCACACCGTCTTTTTCAGCCATTCGCTTACGCAACCGTTTGGTTTCCACAGCCAGATCAATCGCCATTTCAGGAACGTAAATCGCATCGATATCCCAACGGGCACGATCAATCAGGATATCCGGAAGAAATGACTTTTTATCAAGTAATTTACGGTAATTACGAGCTGTTGCTGCAGTCAGCCAACCGCAGTTTCGGCCCATTACCTCGTGAATAATTAATTGACGGGTGCTGGTGGTATTTTCATTAGCAACATTGTTGAAGAACAGGGCACCCTGCTCAGCCGCCGTCCAGGCACCCAGGGTTTGCGAAAGGGGAAAAACATCATTATCAACAGTTTTTGGCAAACCAACTACTGTCAAATTATAATTATTATCAGCCAGATATTTGGCCAATTCACCAGCCATTATATTGGTGTCATCGCCGCCAATAGTATGCAAAACAGCGACACCGTCTTTTACCAGTTGTTTAGCGGCCACTTCCAATGGGTTTTCACCGGGCTTGACCAATCCGCGTTTTTCACAGTCTTTTACATTGGTGAGTTTTACACGGCTGTTGCCAATAGGACTACCACCGTATTGCAATAAAATATCAGCCCGTTTTTTTACTTCAGCGGAGAATTCCAGACTATTCCCCAACAATAATCCCTGATAACCGTTCAGATAACCAATTAATGTGGCATCCGGAGCCAATCGATTGTAATTCTGAATCAATGCGCCGATTGATGAAGAGAGGCAGGGAGCGATTCCCCCAGCAGTTAAAAATGCAATTTTCATTGTTCTATTACGCTATTTTTCACCAAAAATAAGATTATAAATTTACTGCCGATTAAGATCAGAATACAGAATTCATCTGCGGTAAATCGACATGAAACTAAAAAATACCCGTGACTTACAAACGACAATCTGCGTATTTTCAATTAATGGGGAATGTTAAATGACACAAAGATTATGGGTACCGACCGGACTACAAGTAGACCGGTCGCAAATGAATCTTTTTAGAAAATTTATCAACGACCAGCATGGTCTGAATATTGAAGAATATGGTGAATTGCATGACTGGTCCGTCAAAAATATTGCGGAATTCTGGCTTGCAGTTTGGGATTTTAGTGAGCTTATCTCATCCTACGCCGCCAGTGAAATTGTGGATGATTCTAATAAAATGCCCGGCGCACAATGGTTCACAGGAACTCGATTAAATTTTGCGGAAAATTTACTGCGCTATCAGGACGATCAACCGGCAATCATTTATCAGGCGGAGGGGCGCAAACCATACACTACCAGTTATAAGCAATTATATCAAACAGTATCCCGCATATCCCAGGCGCTGCAGGATGCCGGTGTCCAACCCGGCGACCGGGTTGTGGGTTTCGTACCAAATATGCCAATAGCGGTATTTGCCATGTTAGCCTGTACGGCAATTGGAGCAATCTGGAGTTCCTGCTCACCGGATTTCGGGATTACTGGCGTGCTGGATCG
>JABMPO010000233.1 GCA_013203015.1 Fidelibacterota bacterium | reverse complement strand
GTGTTATATGTTGCCACCACTCAAAGCGCGGCGCATTACCGGCATACATAAATACCATCTTCAGAGCCACAGCCCGGTCACCGCTGGTCCACAGGATCACCAGTTTCTCATCATCGGGAATATCACCGGCCGGTGTTTGAGCGTTAGTGAAATTTACCAGCAGGAAAAGAGCGATTGTAGCTGTAAATAATATTGATTTCATTTTCATTTTAAACCTCCCGAATTAAGGTGTTAATTAAGACTGTTCCCCGAATTTTGTTGCAGGACGAACTATGGTTATCTGGTCTTCGTTCCTGATACGTGTATTATGCTGATGCTATGGTGATCTACAGAATTTACTGAAAAAATGAATAAAGTATTTGGTATATGAATCATTAATCGTAAATTTACGATATACGATAAGAGAATAATTATGGCAGAAGCAAAACTAAATAAATTCGCGGCAGAGGATGTGAGTCTGGCTGATGTAGCAAAATCGCTGGGGCATCCGGCACGAATCCGAATTTTGAAAATTCTTACCGACATGAATCTTTGCATGTGCGGTGATATTGTCGATCAGCTACCATTGTCCCAAGCCACCGTCTCTCAGCATTTAAAGGAGCTGAAACGAGTTGGATTAATTAAGGGAAATGTTGAAGGTCCCAAAACCTGCTATTGCATCGACAATCAGCGAATTGAAGAAATTCGAGATAAATTTGCGAATTTATTTTCCAAAGTCTGTTGCGGTTCTGCCTGCAAATAAGGAGTTATTATGAATAATCAGGAACAAATTAAATCGATAGTTAAAGAAAAATATGGCAGTATTGCTCGGGATAATTCGCAATCCTGCTGCGGATCGGAACCGTCCTGCTATGGCCCCAGTACCGTTGAATACAGCATGATCGGTGATGAATATTCTGGTGTTGATGGTTATGTACCGGACGCTGATCTAGGTCTCGGGTGCGGGTTGCCAACCGAACATGCTGGGATTCAGGCCGGGGATACTGTTCTGGATTTGGGATCCGGTGCTGGTAACGATGCGTTTGTTGCCCGCTCACTGGTCGGTGAAACCGGTCGGGTAATTGGTGTTGATATGACCGAAGATATGATCGACCTGGCTAATAAGAATAATGCCAAGCTGGGTTACGAGAATATTGATTTCCGGTTGGGCGAGATTGAAGATCTACCGGTAAGTACTGAATCAATGGATGTAGTGATCAGCAATTGTGTTCTCAATCTGGTGCCGGACAAAGTAAAAACTTTTGCCGAAATTTACCGGGTGATGAAGTCCGGTGGCCATTTCTGTATTTCTGATATTGTTCTGAACGGTGAATTGCCAGAGCAGATCAAGCAATCGGCTGAGATGTATGCCGGTTGTGTGGCAGGCGCTCTACAGGAAGTTGATTATCTGCAGATCATTGCTGAGAGCGGTTTCAAAAATGTGAAAATTAAAAAACGGAAAATGATCGAAGTTCCAGATAATGTTCTTAAGGAATATCTATCCGCCGCTGAAATCCTGGAATTGAAAAAACGGGATGTTGGCATCGTTAGCATAACAGTTGTTGGGTATAAATAAGACTAATTTCTGAAGACATTCCATTTATAATTAACTAAGCCTTCATCGCTGGTGAGGGCTTTTTCATATCCAAATCGTATTCGTCTCGGTTGATTGATGGTTAATAACTGCCTTGCCCCTTCTGGAATTGGTTTGGAAATTCAACCGATGCCACAGGATGAAAAACAATATTTGGTTGGTAAAACACTGGTTGAACTGCAGGATTTCTGCGCCACCATCGATGAACCGCGCTACCGTGCTTATCAATTATTCTACTGGTTGTACACCAAGCAGGTCGCTGTTTTCGCTGACATGACCAATATTTCTAAAAAATTGCGCAGCCGGTTGACTGAAGAAGCCGGTATCCATGTACTGGAGGAAGTAACCCGAACCGAATCTGAGACTGGCGAAACCCGCAAAGTACTTTTCCGGACTGGTGACAACCAGCAGGTTGAGGCGGTACTGATGAAAGAAGGTAGTCGGATCACGGTTTGCCTTTCGACCCAGGTGGGCTGCAAGCTCGATTGCCAGTTCTGTGCCACCGCAGAAATGGGTTTTGCTCGCAATCTGACGGTTGCTGAAATTCTGAACCAGTTTCTGCTGCTGCAAAAGATATCCCCGGAACGAATCACCAACGTTGTTTTTATGGGTATGGGTGAGCCATTCCTGAACTACCCCAGGGTGATTGGGGCTGCCGAGCTGATAAATCACCAGGAAGGCATCAACCTTGGCGCCCGTAAAATAACAATATCCACTGCCGGTATTGTACCGCAGATTCGTCGTTTTGGCAGCGAGCGGCAGCGCTTCAAATTGGCCATCAGTCTGAATGCCAGCGATCAGGCAACGCGGGAGAAAATCATGCCCATCGCCCGGCAATATCCACTGCCAGAACTATTAAATTCGGTCCGGGAGTATTATGATATCACCCGCAACCGGCCGACTTTCGAATATGTGTTGATGGCCGGAATTAACGATAGCCAGGAAGATGCCGTGCGGTTGGTGAAATTGATTGGCGGATTACCCTGCAAAGTCAATCTGATTCCCTATAATGAAATTGGCGGACGTTACCGGCGACCAACCGATGAAAAGATTGAAGTTTTTCTGGAATTATTGTATAATGCGCCGTTCACAGTGACGGTTCGCAGGAGCAAAGGAATTGGCATTAATGCCGGTTGTGGTCAGTTGGCTGTCAGTCGAAATTAAATTGTGCTTATGAATTCAAATATGATTGAAATGACGAATTCCATCGTTGACCGCACCGATTTTAACGGTAGAGTCGCTATCGTGCTGGGATCTGGTTTAGGCGATTTCGCCGATAATTTGTCCAAAAAAACCATAATTCCATATGGCGATATCCCCGGTTACCCTCAACCAACCGTGGAAGGCCATGCTGGTGAATTGGTATTTGGTGAATTGGCTGGTATTCCAGTATTGGGTGCTAAGGGTCGGTTCCATTTTTACGAAGGCTATGATTTTAATACCGTCACTCTGCCGATCCAATTATTTCATAAATTAGGTGTAAACGCACTGATCGTTACCAACGCTGCCGGCTCGACCCGCTTATCAATGCCTCCGGGATCCCTCATGGCGCTAACGGGGCACATGGATGGTACTTTTCGTAATGGACCGGAGGACCCGAAAATAGTGACCGGCGACCCGTTTCACAGCCCGCAATTGCTGACGCTGGCACAAAGTGCTTTCAAAAAATCGGTGGTGGATCTGGCGGAAGGTATTTATTGCTGGACAATGGGACCGGGTTATGAAACACCGGATGAAATCAAGTATTTCCGGAATTTGGGCGCCGATGCGGTGGGTATGAGCACTGTCCCGGAATTGCAGGCTGCTGCGAAATTTGGCCTGCCCGCCATAGGCATATCCTGCATCACAAATTTTGCCTCCGGGATTACCGATCAGCCACTGTCACACCAGGAAGTGATGGATACGGCTGAAGCGGTGAAGGAAAAATTTACCAGGTCAATTATTGAATTGATTATCAATATTGGCCGGGAATTAAATCTATAAGCTAAATGGAAAATAATGACTATTAAAATCAGACCGGAAATTGAACAGTTAGAAGATGAAATAATTGCCACCCGCCGGGATATTCACAGCCATCCGGAGCTGGGTTTTCAGGAAATACGGACTGCAGCCCTGATTGCGGAACGGTTGGTGGAGTATGGAATCGAAGTCCAAACCGAGGTTGGTAAAACTGGCGTTGTAGGAACTCTCCGTGGCGCTGCTTCCGGGCCGATGATCGCCCTGCGGGCCGACATGGACGCACTGCCGGTACAGGAAACCAGTTCGGTGGATTACAAATCACGCGTCGATGGCGTAATGCATGCCTGTGGCCATGATGGTCATGTGGCGACGTTGCTGGCGGCGGCCAAAGTGTTGGCTGCCCAGCGCAAGCAAATCAAAGGCAGCGTACGTTTTCTTTTCCAGCCGGCGGAAGAAGGGGCTGGGGGGGCACGCTACATGATTGAGGATGGTTGCTTGGATGGTGTTACTGAAATCCATGGACTCCACTATTGGAATTATCAATCATATGGTGTGATTGGGATTCAGGCCGGTCCGGTGCTGGCGGCTGCCGGTAGATTTAAAATCCATGTTAAAGGAATTGGCGGACATGGCGCTACTCCTCAAGGAACGGTGGACGCTGTTATGGTTGGCAGTCAGTTGGTGACGGCCCTGCAAACCATTGTCAGCCGCAATACCGATCCCCTGGAGAGTACGGTAGTGTCGGTTGGTACGTTCAATGCGGGCTCCAATTTTAACGTAATCGCCCCCGAGGCTCAGCTGCTGGGTACCGCCCGCTCATACACTGAAGAAAACCGCCAGATGATTAAACGGCGGATGGCGGAGATTGTTAATGGTATCGGCCAAACCTATGGAGCAAACATTGTATTGGATTACGAGGATGGTTATCCGCCGACAATAAATGATGAGGATGCCACGCTTAAGGCACGGCAGGCAGCCTTGGAAATTGTGGGAGATGAAGGTGTAATAAAACCGTTCCTGACAATGGGCGGTGAGGATTTCAGTTATTATTCCCGCAGGATTCCCGGTAGTTTTGTATTTGTGGGATCCTTACCGGCAGACGCTGAACCCCAGAGTATTCCTCATCACTGTTCCCATTTTGATATTGATGAACGAGCGCTGCTGATTGGAGCATCGTTTTATATTCAATTAATCGAAAATGAACTGATGTAAAAATCAGTGATGATGATCTTCGTATTCGTAGATTACCAACTTATAAGGAACTTCAATTAACTCTCCCGTTGAGTAGTCGCTTTCAAAATAGTGCTCCGACCGCAGGCGGTGATCAGTATCATATTCATAAGTGGTTTTAAAGACCAGGTTGTTTTTATCATCATATTCCAGAATACTGGTGTAATCGCTGTTATCATCGTAACTGGAAACGATCCTGAATACCAGAGAATCTCTAACATCATACTGTAGCATCTCGGTCTGTTTTTCCCTGGGATTGTGAATGAACTCAGTTTTTCGCTGCTCTTCAGCGGTTTTAATGATATGCGATTCTAATTGATTGGATATGGAATTCCGCCAGTAAACATATTTCCACTGGGTTGATCCTTCCGGCAGAAATGTCAGTGAACCGGTGAGATGTCCGGCAGGATCATATTCTATTTTTTTTTCAAGGATATATTGATGGTCGTACCAGCGCTTCTCCAAGAGAATATTATTGTCATCGTAAAGAAACATAATATTGTTAGAAGTAGAATCAATTAGATTGGTCTGGATACTCCTGGTAATCATACCAGATCTGTTAAATTTATTCTGTACCCGTTTCAGATGAACCAGGTTGGTGTCAGTCCAGTTTCTTTCATTGCAATTCCCCAGCGAATCATAGCTGAAGGTTTCGATCAATTGCAGGGTGTTGGTCGAATTATATTGTTTGACTGTCAGTAGAAAACCATTTTGATCATAAAGGTATGATTGAATTGACAGCAACAATCCAGCTGAATCCAAAAAAGTGCTGTCGGTTATTCGGCCGGTCGAACTATAATCCAGGCGAATAATGTTTTCTAATTTCTGACGATAGGATGTAGTATCTGGTACATAGGAATAAATCAATTTTTTATAGGTTTTGAGACCGCTGTAAAAAAGATTGTTAGGAGCTGAAGCAGGTTTACCATAGCTGTAGCCGACCGATCCCAGAAATATGATCAGCACAATAAACAGTAAAAAATATGTTCTGTGTTGCTTCATCGGATTATTGTAAATACCTGTACTTTTCTGAAAGAATATCTACAATATTTGTGCCAAATTACCGGGAATTAATTATTTTAAATAAACGATTTTTCCTGTCGTCGATTTTAAGGACGGGTAATCTGATTCGGATATCTGGTACAGATAGATACCACTGGCAACAGTCGCCGGTAATGCAATAGTAATCAGGGAATTGTTACCGGGGCTAACCGCTGTTGTCAGGTGATAGAGGTTGCGTCCCACCAGATCGAAGATATCAATCGTCACTTGATCGGATTTTGCAGCTATGATGGAAAAAGTTAGCGAGCTGTTGAACGGGTTGGGGTATACCGATGTAACGGTTAACTGTGCTGGTAAATTCGATGGATTAGCATCAACTGCTGTAACCGGGTTACGATTTTCATAATAACTGAAGGTTCCATCATAAGTCCCAATTGTCAGATCGAGGTCGCCGTCCCCATCCAGATCGCCGAAGGCCGGAGCAGCGTTCTGGGAGACTGTTACACCGGTAAACAGAGCCGAGTTTTCTGTCCAGACCGGTGAGCCGAGGGTACCTGAATTTTCATAATATTTGAGACTGCCCGAAATCCCGCCTATCAGAATATCCAGGTCGCCGTCATTGTCGTAATCTGCCATGGCCGGGGCGGTATTGCTTGGTCCACTGATGCCGGTAAAATAACCATCGATTAAAACAAAGTTGGCATCGTTAGCAGTTCCTTGGTTTTTAAAATAATGCAAAGCGCCAGCATCATTTCCCACCACCACATCCAGATCCCTATCGTAATCCATATCCACAAACCGTGGTATCAACCACCATCCAATGTTCAGACTATTGAAATGATTCGAGTTGGCGACAAATTGCGAACCGCTATTATCATACAATTTCAAGACGTTATTCACGAATCCCATTAATAAGTCAGGATGACCGTTATTATCCAAGTCTCCAATTGCAACCGAGGAATAAATCGATTCTCCTTCGATGGCTGCGAAAACCGAATGGGCTGGTTCCCAGGCTGGTCCAGTGGCATTACCGACGTTGCGATAATATTTCAATTCCCCCATATTGAAGCCGCTGATCAAGTCCAGATCACCATCGGAATCCCAATCAAAAAGGCAGGGATTACTAGCGCCACCAACATCAAGATTACCGCCGAACACAGAAGTATTTTCAGTCCACACCGGGGTTGTGCCGGTGCCGGTATTCAGATAATATTTCAGCGGACCGCCATAATGCCCAAAGATCAGATCGAGGATCCCATTGCCATTTAAATCGACCATAGTGGGTGTAGTAAAATAATGATTCCCGGCCAGCCCGGAACAATAGGAATTGTGACTTACCCAGATTGGATTCTGGGCTGATCCATCGTTGCGATAATAATATAAGTTCAAATCATCACGACCGATAAGTAAATCCCAGTCGCCATCAGCGTCAGGGTCAACTAATTCCGGATAAGCGTATAAACCAACATCAATTCCGGGCGAGACGGCGCTACCATTCGAAAATGCTGGTGCAGTGCTGGTACCAGTATTTAAAAAATATTTTATTGCTCCGTTTTCACTTTGTCCAATCAAAATGTCTTTAGCGCCGTCGCCGTTGATATCGGCAATGGTCGGCGTGGGACTATTACCGGTAGACAGACCGGACAGCAACAAGGTATCCCGTGTAAAAACCGGTGTGGTACTGTTACCAGTATTCCTGAAATAGACCAGGCCGGTATAACCACCGGCAATCAGGTCCGGATCGCCATCGCCATCAAGATCGGCTATGGCACATAAATCTGCTTCCAATGCTGTGATGTCGTGGGTAGTAAAATCGGTTTCAGAAAAAAATGGATTAGTTGTGGAACCAATATTTTCCAGAAAAACCGGTGGCGAATTACTGCCGCCCAGGATCAGATCAAAATCGTTATCACCGTCAAGGTCGGCAAACCTTGGTGCCGAAAATGTCAATGATGGGACACCACTGGAATTGTAAACCGCATTATTCTGATGCCAGTTTTGAGCAATTCCTGAAGTAATTATCAGAGCGGGCACCAAAATGAAAAATGATATGTTATGAAAGGCGGTTACGGAATTTTGCATGAGAGAAATTAGAGGTTTGATCCCCAGGATTGCCAGATAGAAAAAAAGGGCGCCCGCGAGCGCCCTTTGCAGTGGTTTGGATATAAAAACTGGTTCTAGAAGCTGCCAAATTTTAAGGTCAGGACAGCGGCAGGACCGGTTAAAAAGGTATCATCGATGGAATTAAGGTCGACACCACTAACGTAACGGTAACTTGCACCAAGGCCAATCCGAGCCCACCGTGATAGGTTCAGCATTACATTTACTGATGGCTCAAATACAAAAACCTGATCATGATCCCACTTGCTTTCCCAATTATAATCTTCATTTTTCATTTCATCAAACATGGAATTACGGTAGCGAACTTCACCACCACCAATTAAACTATTGACGGAAAAGTGCACCAGACTATTGGAGGCAATGATAATTCCTATTTCGAATCCGCCGTAATTAAAATCAAGGAAGCGGGTGGAATCAGTATCCTCGAAGAGAACCGGAATATCGTTCACCAAACCATAGCCACCGCCACCGAGTGTCAATTTTTGTCCAAGGATCCAACCACCACGACCGCCGACCAGTAATCCCAGATCATTATTGAATTGACTTAATTTGAGAACTGGTCCGCCAAAGCCGCCATGGGAACTAAAACTGCTGAATAACACCTGTTCTTGAGCTGTTACCAAACCGACTGTCATTAATACCAGTATTAAAATCTTTTTCATGATACTCTCCTAAAAAGTTATTTAATTAGCGCGAATTAATTTCGCTTCCAATTCAGACTCTAAAATAACAGACTGGTTGTCTCGGAAAAAGTTTAATCACAGAAATTCAGACCCGGAATTGCGGTAGATCACATTTGATATAGCTGCAAAGGAATTTATACCTATTTCAATCCCTGCCAGGGTTCGCCGTTGAAATCGTCCATAAACACCTTGCGGTCATCTTTATCTTTGATCTCATTACCGGCGGCCTCAGCCAGGGTGATATACTTATTAGCCATTTCCACGTTCCCGGCAATTGCATTAGCGCGGGCGACGCATTCATAAGCAAAAGCAATATCGAAATCCTGCATCAATTCCCGGTGTTTTTGTGTCAGCTCAAGGCAGCGATTGGCGTGCCGAAGTGCTGAGTCGGCCAGGCCGAGAACTGAATACACACGTGCGATCTGCCACTCACCGCGCTGGTGATTCAGAGGTGTTCCGACTTGCATCCAGAGATAACAGGAGGTATGAACGGCATGCAGCATGGCTTCATCATCTTCCGGGCTGCGATCAGTCTGCTCAAGATAATCCCAGACTTTATTAAAATACATTTTGGCTAGCTTTTTCTGAGCCTGTTCCAGGCTATAATTAGTTACCGCAGACATCTGAACCTCCGATTAAGCGCTAATTGGTGCGACTGCTAATATGAATATCAACAGTCCCGGTATGCTTTTAGACATATTTCCTCTGCCCCCGGTTATTGGTAGAACTTATCGCCGGTAAAATCAGTCCAGTTCCTGTACCTGCCAGTTTTCATCAACCCATAGGCCAATGATGGTGATATT
>JABMPO010000232.1 GCA_013203015.1 Fidelibacterota bacterium | reverse complement strand
CAAGCCCGAATGTCTGTGAGCTTGATTGTGGGATTAGCTGGTGTTTCGATGTAGACCATTTTCGTATTGGGGCGCATGGCGTTGCGTATTTCTTCCGGATTAGCGGAATCGACGAAATCATATTCAACTCCGAACCGGGAGAATTCTTTTTCCAATACTACTCGGGAAGGACCGTAAACCGAATCGGTACTGACAATGTGTGATTCTTGACCCAAAAAAGTCATGTAAACAGTTGTCACTGCGGCCATTCCACTGGCGGTTGCCAGGGCGCCATACCCATCCTCCAGTGTTGCCACCGCTTCTTCCAGCGCGTGGGTTGTCGGGTTTCCCAAACGAGTGTAGATATAGCCGGATTCCTTTCCGGCAAAGCGATCAGCTCCCTGATCGGCCGATTCAAAACTGAAAGTGGATGTTTGGTAGATTGGCAGTGTAGCACTGCCGTACGTTTTATCGGGATTCGTGCCGGAATGCGTAACTTGCGTGTCAATTCCTTTGTTCTGTAAATCTTTCATTGTTTCCCCTGCTTTTTTAATTGTTACGATGAATTGCCAGAATGTCAGTCAAAATCGAATAACCGGTTTCGGTTCGTCCGGCACCGGCGCCGACGATGGTAATATCGCCCATTAGATCGGTAGCGAAGGTTAAGGCGTTAGTGGCGTCCATTATTCCTGCCAGCGGATGGGTCATGGGAACCATCTCCGGTTTCACCGCTGCTTTGACACCGTTAACGGTTTTTTCGATTGAACCAATCAACTTCCAGCGAGCATTTTGGGCTTTTGCATCAGCAATCATCGCTGGTGTAATCCCGGTGATGCCTTCCCGTTCCACATCTTTGGCGGTAATGGGTGTATTCATTACAACATTGGCCAGGATAATGACTTTCGCCATGGCATCAAAGCCTTCAACATCTCCGGTGGGATCGGCTTCAGCATAGCCAAGTTCCTGATCTTTTTGGAGAGCGGTGGAATATTCCATGCCGGCTTCCATCTGGGTCAAAATATAATTAGTGGTGCCATTCAAAATTCCTTTAATGGAGGAAATCTCGCAACCTGCCAGTGGTCCATCCACCAGATTGATAATCGGTGTCCCGGATACTACCGTACCTTCGATCATAAATTTCACACCATTTTCGTCAGCCAGAGCCTGCATTCCGGCGAAATCGACAGCAGCGGGTCCTTTATTACTGGTCACAACATTTTTACCGGATTCGAATGCCGCTTTACAATGGTCGATAGCCGGCATTCCGGTTTCAACATTAGTAAAGGCCAATTCACAAATTGTGTCAGCATTGGAATCCTTTATGGTCTTCAAAGCATCCCAGCCGAAATTGCATTTACAGTTATCATGCTGGCATTGATATTCTTCCAATGATGTACCGGTTGCTGCCAATTTCAATAATTTTTCTACTTCCAATCCACTGGAACAATAAACCGAACCTTTTACTGGATCAGATATGGCAACGATTTCCCAGGAAAAGTCATACTTGGATTTTAAATACTCCTTTTTATCAATCAGGATTTCACACAGTCCCTGACCAACAGTCCCAAAGCCAATTAATGCGATTTTATGACTCATGTCAATCTCCTAAATTTGATTTAAACCATTTTCCAGATCAGTAATAATATCATCTGGATGTTCAACACCGACGGCAATACGCACGGCATTTGGCTTGATCGAGGCCAACGCACGGCCTTCCTCGCCCTGCTGCTGGTGAGTGGAAATGGCATTCATGGTAGCCACTGTTTTAACCCGGCCCAGATCGGTAGCCCGCCAGATCATATTCAAACCATCGTAAAATTTGCGGGTGTTGATATTTTCACTATCCCGCGCTTCCTTGATTTCAATCATTAACATATAGCCATAGGCATTATTATCGCTGTCGACCAGTTGCAGGTATTTCTTAGACAGATCGCGGGCATGGTAGCTTTCCAATCCCGGGTATAAAACGCGGTCGACTTTGGGGTGATCTTCGAGAAATTTGGATACAATCAGTGCTGTATCACTCATTTGAGCGATTCGCGATCGCAGAGTGCGGATGTCATTCAGCGTCATTATCGCGCCCATGGCATGGAGACCGGGACCATTATCCCGGAAAGGCCAGAATTTGGTCCAGGTGGCAAAATCGGCTTTCATCTCATCGATCCCAACCTTACTGACAATATTGTGCTTAGCAATCAGCAATCCAACGACAGTCGTTCCACTGGCTGCCATAACTTTGGTAGCCGATTGAACTACTATATCCGCTCCGAAAGTCAGAGGTCGGGTTAGTGCTGGTGACGCGCAGGTGGAATCTACAATCAACGGGATTCCATTTTGATGAGCCAACTCGGCCACAGCTTCGATGTCGAATATATCCACGGATGGATTGGAGGGGAATTCGCCATAAACAAAGCGTGTACCGGCATCGATTTTTTCAACCCATTCATTCAAATCGGTGGGATCGGTTACCCAGCGGATATCAATGCCCTGCTCCTGTCCTCGCCTAACGGAAAATTGCTGAAAAGTGCCGCCGTATACTTTGGCCGAAGCGACTATATTAATCGGCGGTAAAGAATTATCTTTGATCAGGAAAGGTTCGGTGGCGGTACGGATGGCAGCCATTCCACTGGAAGTTGCCACACAACTGGCTTGTAAATCAGTACCGTAGGTTTCCAGAAGAGCGGCGGTTTCCTCTAGGAAGTAGGTGGATGGATTGGCAATCCGTGAGTAGCACCAGTTAGGCATCTGGTATGATAAACCGGCTTCCATGTGATAGGAATCCTCGTAGGCCTGGGCCGTACTCATGTAAACCGGTTCCATTATCGAACCATTATTCATCTCCAGGGCTTGAGTCAGATCATAGAGTCCGTGGGTTGCAACCGTATCAAATTTCCAGTTTTTAGCCTGTTCTATGCGCCGCTGGCGGTCGGCAATCATTTCCTGACCGATTTTTATCCAATGCTTCAAATCTTTCTTTGACATTTTCCCCTCGCTATTCTTTTTTGCTAGTCACAGGCAATCGGGTTTCCTGTTTAATTGTAGATAAAACAACCAATGTTTTCAAATGTTGAACATCCGCTAATGCAGTCAGTTTATGAATAATAAATTCCTCGTAAGCGGGAATATCGTGAGTGGCCACCTTCAAAAGAAAATCGGCTTCTCCGGTGATGTGATGGCATTCCATTACTTCATCCATTTTCAATATTGCAGCTTTAAAACGTTCCAGTGGTGTACTGCCGTGACGGATCAGAGTTACTTCTACGTAGGTAAAGCAAGTGACACCAATCTTCCGTGGATTCACTAGCGCTACATATTTATCGATATAGCCGCGGCGCTCCAGTTTTTTAACCCGCTCTAAGGTAGGTGGTGGGGACATTCCCAATTGTTTGGAGAGCTCAGAATTGGTAATCCGCCCGTGCGTCTGGAGTATCTGAAGTATTTTATGGTCGGTGACGTCAATATCTTTATGATTATTTGGCATTATAATGAAATTCCCTAATATTATTTCGTATTTGAATGTATATAGATAATATTGTTTATACAAATTGGTTTTTCTGAATTTGATATACTGAATTGTAATTATCAGTTTTTAATATCACCAATTCTCCAATTTAGTGATTTTTTTATTTGTTGCAAATTCAATGTGGATAAGTTGAATGCTAAATCCTTACTTGCTACCCTCAATCGAAGATGGGTATTTTGCAGGCCTATGGGAAAGCAAATAACCAGCTTGATTTTTATTGTAACAATTGCAGTCGCCGGTTTTGCGCAAGCTGATTCACACCTTGACTCCACATTATTTGTTGAAGCGCTGATCAATCATTATGATGCTGCACCGAAGACCGTTTACCTGCTCGGCTACAGATTTGATCGAACTTTCCGTCAGCGGGAATTTCATCATCCGGTAACGGTAATTCCCTTGGAATTACATTACGGAATTGGATTT
>JABMPO010000231.1 GCA_013203015.1 Fidelibacterota bacterium | reverse complement strand
GCCAGGATTTTTCCCCGAACCAATTCGTTTTTCATTCTATTTTCCAGTGTTCCGTCAATACCGCTGATTGGCAGGGCGTCCTGGTATTCACTTAGAAAATCTGATTTGGTGTAAACATAATACAGCAGTTGGGTCAACTGGCCCGGGCAAGTGTGGTTATAATGGGAAACCCCCGATCCGTCAACCATCCTGATTCTGGTAGTATCAATTCCTACTTCAGCTTGCAAAAATGTCTTGATCGCCAGCAAACCATTCTGCCAGTTGCCCTGTTTGCCAGTAGTTTCGAGTCCAATTGTTTTAACTAATAATTCACCACTAAGATTATAGCTATCTTTAAGAAAATGTTTAATGACCACTGGCAGAGGTTCAGAGACATGATCGGCGATCAAATTTGTACTGTCAGGCAATTTACCAATTTTGATGTCACTGGTGGTCTCGACACCATAGCTGTTCAACATTTCTTTAAATACCTGTCCGGTAAAAAGGGCTGGTGCGTGGATGTTTCGATTGATGGTATCTCGCTCTTCGTCAAATAGGATATCACCGGTGACATCAAAAACATTACTGGGTTCCCACCAGCGGCGGGTTATTTCAAAATCATGCAAGTTGGTAGTATCGTCAACGGTTAGAGCCTGATTGTTTATTGAAATATATTCGGTATCCGGGGTTATAATCAGTTGTGGCGGTGCTCCGGCGGTTCCGGGACTGATGTCAATATCGATGCAATTATCATTCAGGCTCATGGCATCGACCTGGGCGGCGTACCACCTCGAGCCTTCGTCCCACATCCAGCCTTCCCCAAGCCGAACTGAATCCAACCGGGAATTATCGATGATGATCTGATCAACCGACACAACCAATTCCGCCACAATCCTTGCCAGTGAATCCAGACTGGCTAGGGAGAAATCGGGATCGCCGCCGGCTTTTAATATCAGATTATTCAAATGTCCGTTGACCGGTTTTGTATCACCCCAGACTTCCGTGTGAAATTGATAATCAGGTCCAAGAAAGTGGAAAGCGGCCGCGGCGGTATAAATTTTGTTGTTGCTGGCAGGTTTGAACAAATGGTCGGAATTTAACTGATACAAAAATTTACCGGATTCGGCTGACACAATTTTAATTCCAACGCTGGTAGCCAGACCGGAATCATCGATTACTTTTTTGATCTTATGTGCCAGCAGCGGTTGGCCGTGTGGTTGGTACATCTGCGGTACCTGGGAGCAACTGCTAAATAGGATTAAAACTGCCAGGGGAAGAATCAGTTGGGAATATTTTACCGCAATTTTACGCGTCATGCCATCAATTCCTTGTGAACCAATTTCGATATTTTATCAGAACCAAATTTCTGTAACGAACGTCTGAATTTGAAAGCTGAAATTTACCGCAATCCCGTCGGTAGAAAAAGGAAAAGACCATTTCATTTCAATTAATTTGGTTCAATCAGGGTAGATACGATTTTGGTCGGCAACCAAAGAATAAGAATTTTGGGATTTAGCAAATTCCCTGAAGATTTTATCGGCCGAGTAGCCTTTATTCAGTCCTTTCACAAGTAGATCATTACCCCATAGTTTTATCAGCCATTTTTCTTTTAGCTGGAATTCAGCAGGATACATTTTATTCACCTGTACCAATAATTGAACTCCGGTTTCCACGCTATTAAAGAAATTTCGGTCGGCGATGATAAGCTCAATACCATTACAGATTTGATCTTTGTACTTCGGATTGCCGGACATGCCTTTGATTGAGACTGGAGTATAAGAGACTGGTTTGAAGACCACGCCTGGTAGATTCAAATTATTCATTACCGCCGCTAAATCATGGGCATCAATCCAGGGAGCGCCAATTTGTTTAAAGGGCCGGTAAGTCCCGCGGCCTTCACTAATGTTGGTACCTTCCAATAAACACATACCCGGATACACGATGGCAGTTTCAAGATCGGGAATGTTAGGGGAAGGCGCGACCCAGGGTAGATCAGTTTCATCAAACCAGATAGCTTTGGTCCAGCCGGTCACGCTAATTATTTCTAATTCCGGGCTGGAATTGATCCATTGTTGGTCAATGATCAATTGCGCTAATTCGCCGGCTGTCAATCCATAACGGATCGGAATGGGGTAGTAACCAACGAAGGACTGGTGCTTCATTTCCAATAATGGTCCTTCAATAAAATCGCCTCGAATGGGATTGGGCCGATCCAGAATCCAAATCGGAATTCCCACCTCGCCGGCTGCTTCCATTACCAGTCCCATAGTTGAAATGTAGGTATAGAACCGGGCGCCAATGTCCTGAATGTCATAAAGAATCAAATCAACACTTTCCAGCATTGTTGCCGTAGGTTTACGAATTTTACCGTATAGGCTAATCACCTCAGGTAATTCTTTAAGATCATCACCATACTTGATTTTTTCACCGGCGGCTGCTTCACCAAACAAACCATGTTCCGGGGAAAAGATAACCTTCAGGTTTACATCCGCCAGTTCCATTAATACTCGGTAATTGGGAATTCCTGCTTTTGTTACGCCGGAATGATTGGTAACCAGAGCAATATTTTTACCAGCTAATCGCTGGCTATGCTGGTCCAGCAAAACATCAATTCCATTTTGAACAGTGATCAAGTCTGCGGGTGGTGGACTGCTTTGGTTTGCCAATTCCAATTGTTCCTGATGGATAGAAGGACGGTTTTGGGCCGTCAGTATAGAACTGATTAGGATAAATATTTTGAGTGTATTCTTCATTTCATTAATGTGAATTTCCTGATGAATTGTTTGTTTTGCGATTTTAAGATCGCCAGATACATTCCGGTTGGAGCAATTTTTCCATCATTGGTGCGGCCGTCCCAAATAATAGTACCGGAACCGGTAATGGCGCTGATATTCAGTTCGGTTACTATTCTTCCCAATAAATCGACAATAATCAGCGACGATGCGACCGTATTGGTTTGCGGCAGTTTAACAGCAATATTAACCCTGCTGTTAAAAGGATTTGGATAGATAGCAGTAATGCCAATTTCAGCCGGGATATTTGGCATAGTATCTATGTTGCCGGCGTCGGCTTGATCGAAATAATTAATGATTCGGGTCATCAATTCGTCCCGTTTTGCGGTGGGGTAGATTGTTTCAAATCCGATTGAAAGGTACACCAAAGTACCGTAAGCGGGACTATCATTGAAAGGTCCATTATAACAGATGCCAGCGCCACCTTTAGTTGCGTAATCAACATTCGAGAATTTTGCGCAGATTTCCGCACCACCGGTCGGCTTAATACCATCAGGATAATCCACATCATAGGTGCCGTGAGTTCCATTATCGAAGTCGATTGCCGTAATTCCATCGAAGATGCTGCCGCTAGTGCCGAATGCGCCATAAGTACCTTGATGGCCGCCGGCAGCGTCAGAAATATATTCAGCTTTCAAATAATTTTGATAAAACAATTGATCGGCCGAAGAACCCTGTGCTACCAGGTCATAGCCGATTTCGGAGCCGGATATAATCAAATGACCACCGTTTTCCAGGTATTCTCTGATTAAGATCTGTTCTTCAGCAGTGAATGTCGAGTTTACAGCGCCTTCCTCTCCGAGAATCCAATCAACCACCCGGTAATCATTCAAGTCTACCATTCCCGCGATCACCGCTTCGTTAGTCGAACCATCAAATGCCTGACCCTGTTCCCAGAGGGCGGAACCATGCTGACGAATGTAATCTTTGCTGTTAGTGGTCCCGTTGGTGCGGTCAAAGCCGTTAACGATCAACGTTTTTTGACTGGAATGGGAAGGTTTTACTCCCGATAATTCGGTGATTGGGCTGGCACCAAAATCGTTCGCGGCAAACAGTTGCAGAAACCAGGTCTCGGTTGTATCAAGGCCGGAAATAATAATTGGTCGCTGAGTAAAACTGCCGATTGTCTCGACAGTTGAAGTAGCAACAAACTTACGCAGCACTGTGAAATCGCTGGCTGTATTGGCGCCGGAGAAATCGATCATGATATCACCATTGCCGACATTTGTAATTGTCAG
>JABMPO010000230.1 GCA_013203015.1 Fidelibacterota bacterium | reverse complement strand
GCCCGCTTCGACCTCCCTGCAGAAGTCCCGCACATTATTGGCACACACTCCAAAGAAGGCGATCTGGGCTACCGGACGGTGGAATCGATCATCGTTCATCATGCCGACTTTGTGTCATTCGAACCTTTTAAAGCATAATTAACCACGGATTACACGAATTGAACGAATTAATCTATAAAGAATTATCCTATAGGATTGTGGGGTGTGCAATTGAAGTACATAAAGTATTGGGTGTTGGTTTCCTCGAATCAGTATACGAGGAAGATTTAATAGTTGAATTCCGGAAAAACAATATTACTTTTGAATCACAAAAGCACTTCCCGGTTATAAACTTGGCCTGCTGATCAACTTTGGCCAAACGTTGCTTGAATTTGAACGCTTAGTAAACTAAAAAAATTTGAATAATTAGTGAAATCAGTGGATAAAATAAATGAAACAGAACTTAGTAGAAATACTTGCCCAAAAATACGCCGTTGATCTAGCTGAAGGTACTCATGTACATGCTGGTGATTACCTTTCAATTCAGCCCGCCCATATTTTGACCCATGATAACACTGGTGCGGTAATGAATAAGTTTCGGGCGATTGGTGCCAGTAAGATATCCGATCCGCGTCAGCCCATGTTTGCCTTGGATCATAATGTTCAGGATAAAAGTAAAGCTAACCTTAAAAAATATGCTGGCATCGAAGCGTTCGCCAAAGAAATGGGTGTGGATTTTTATCCCGCTGGTCGAGGTATTGGGCACCAGCTAATGCTGGAAGAAGGCTATGCTTTCCCGGGGACAATGGCCGTGGCTTCCGACAGCCATGCTAATATGTATGGCGGCTTGGGCTGTCTTGGTACCCCGATTGTCCGCACCGACGCCGCCGCCATCTGGGCCACGGGTCGTACCTGGTGGCAGGTGCCACCGGTTGCCAAAGTAAATCTGATTGGTAAGCTGCCGGCTGGTGTCACCGGCAAAGATTTAATCATCACCCTTTGTGGTGTTTTTAATCATGATGAAGTATTGAATCATGCCATCGAATTTGCCGGCGCAGGTGTTGCCAGTCTCAAAATTGATGAACGCCTGGCAATTGCTAACATGACAACCGAATGGGGTGCCTTGGTTGGACTGTTCCCTATCGATGAAGTCACGATTAAATGGCTTTATGATCGGGCAGCAACAATCGAAAAACGTGGACTGGAAGGTGTGCCCTCCGATGCCGATGGTAACGGAATCCATCCCCGGATGAATGAAGTACGGATTGCCGCATTGGAGGCGGATATCCCCGTAGCTGATTTGAATGCTTTTTACGCCAAAGAATTAACAGTTGATTTAGCTACCGTAAGCCCGCATGTGTCCGGTCCTCATAATGTGAAGACCATGACTTCCGTAACGGATATGGAAAAGCGCCATCTGAAAATCCACAAAGCTTATCTGGTCTCCTGCGTGAATAGCCGCGTTGAAGACCTATCCGAAGCAGCTGCAGTTGTAAAAGGGAAAAAAGTTGTTGATGGAGTAGAATTTTACATTGCTGCCGCCTCAAAAGAAGTACAGGAAGAAAGCGAGCGACGCGGTGATTGGCAGACCCTGCTGGACGCAGGAGCGATCGCAATTCCACCAGGCTGCGGGCCCTGCATTGGCTTGGGTGTCGGATTGCTGCAGGATGGGGAAGTCGGCATCTCTGCCACCAACCGCAATTTTAAAGGTCGTATGGGTTCCCGGGAAGCAGAAGCCTACTTGGCATCGCCGGCCGTGGTTGCCGCCAGTGCCTTGGTTGGCAAAATTGCTGGACCTGCCCCATTTAGCGAAACAGCAGTAAAAACCAGTATTACGGTTGCGCCGGTTCCTAAACGAGAAACGGTTACAGCCAGCCTGCTGGATGGCTTCCCGGCTAAATTGTCGGGCACGGCAATTTTCTGCCATCAGGATAATCTTAATACCGATGGTATCTATCCCGGCAAGTATACCTATATCGATGATTTCACGCCCGACCAGCAGGCTGAAGTTGTCATGGAAAATTACGATATTGAATTTGGTAAAATAGTGC
>JABMPO010000229.1 GCA_013203015.1 Fidelibacterota bacterium | reverse complement strand
TTTTAAGGACGATGATAGTGATGTATTTACGGTGTTAGGAAGTCAAGCAGCCCTGGCAATTGAGAACAATCGATATATTGATGAGACCAGAGTATTGGCAGAACAGGTAAGTGCTGCGCGGGTTCGAGAACATTATATAAATGAACTGGAGGAAAAGAATCGGTCTTTGGAAAAATTATATCGCGACCTTCAAGATACCCAGACTCAATTAATTCAGAGCGAAAAAATGTCGGGATTGGGACAACTGGTGGCAGGTGTCGCCCACGAATTAAATAATCCTATCGGCTATATTTACGCTAATATGCGTGAATTGCATAACCATATCGAAGATTTAAAAAACCAGAAGAACGACCAAGCCGGGTCGATTGATTCCAACGAAATAGAACAATTGATCAATGAAAGTATTGAGGGCAGCCGCCGGGTTAAAGAAATTGTTGAAAATCTGCGCAATTTTTCACGACTGGATGAGGCTGAGTTCAAATTAGCTGATATCCATGAAGGGCTAGAATCCACCCTGATGTTGTTGAATAATGATTTGAAAAATCGAATAACTGTCCACAAAGATTATGGTGATTTCCCCCCCATCTATTGTCTGCCGGGCTATTTGAATCAGGTTTTCATGAATCTTCTATTAAATGCGCTGCAGGCGATTAACGGCCCGGGAAATATCTGGATAACAACCGAATTGAAAAATAAATCGGTAGTTATTAGCATCAAAGATGACGGTGCCGGAATTTCGGCTGACAAACTGGACCGAGTTTTTGAGCCATTCTATACTTCCAAACCAGTGGGGGAAGGCACCGGGTTGGGGTTGAGTATTAGTTACGGGATAATTGAGCGCCACAGCGGGACAATTGTCGTTACTAGCAAAGTCGGCCGCGGCAGCGAATTTGTAATCAACTTGCCAACAACAATAGAGCAATAGTCAATGAATATTCAAAAATTGCCCAAATTATTAATTGTGGATGATGAGCAACCGGTGTTGAACGCCCTTAAGCGATCCCTGCGCATTAAATTTGATATCCTTTTGTCTCTCAGCGGATTTGCCGCTTTGGAAATATTACGCGAACAGGAAGTAGCTGTTATTCTTGCCGATCAACGGATGCCAGGTATGACCGGAGTAGGTTTTTTTGTGAAAGCCAGCCGGATACAACCAGATGCCGTCCGGGTTATGCTGACCGGTTACAGTGATGTAGAGGCCATTATTCAGGCGGTTAATGAAGCCGCTATTTTTCATTATTTGCAGAAACCCTGGGAGCCTGAGGTTTTAGCCATGATTCTGGTGCGTGCTGCTGAAAAGTATGAATTAATCCAGGAAAACCGTCGCCTCAACAGGGAGTTAGAACTATCCAACCAACAACTCAGTACCGAAAATAAACTTTTGCGAACCGAAGTTGAAAACTCACATTCATTTAGCAATATCATTGGTGAGAGTCCAGCCATGCAAAAGGTTTTTACTTTGGTTGAAAAAATAATTCCCACCACCACAACAGTCATGATAACCGGTGCAACGGGTACCGGCAAAGAGCTGGTAGCCCAGGCGATTCATTATAACGGTCCCCGAAGTTCAAAAATGTTTGCGCCGCAAAATTGTGCTGCTCTGCCTGATACATTACTAGAGAGTATTTTATTTGGCCACGTAAAAGGTGCTTTTACCGATGCAGTGAAGGACCAGAAAGGAGTATTCAAGCTGGCCGACGGCGGTACAGTTTTTCTTGACGAAATAGCTGACACATCACCGGCTTTTCAGCAGCGTTTGTTACGCGTACTGCAGGAAGGTGAAATCACACCGGTGGGCTCGCAGCATACGATCAAAGTAGATGTTAGAATTATTTCAGCCACAAACCGTGATCTCGAACGGGAGGTTGCCCGAGGAAATTTTCGCCAGGATCTGTTCTATCGGCTAAATGTATTTCGCATTACAATGCCATCCCTGGCCCAAAGACTGGAAGATATACCCTTGCTGGTCCGTCATTTCGTCAAGAAATATTCTCGTAAAATGGGTAAGCAGATTACCGGCATCAGCCCCGATTGCGAACTCGAGTTAATGGGACTTGAATATTCTGGTAATATTCGCCAACTGGAAAATATAATTGAGCGCACCATCGTGATGGCCCAGGACGGCGATATTATCACAAAGGATCTGTTGGTTTTAGATGACCGATTAAAAATTGGAGGCAGGGGAAACTATCCAATGTCAGAGCAACCAACCATGATTCTGCGTGAGGCCGTTAACTCACTTGAGCGCCAATACATTATTACTGCTCTTGACCGAAATGGCGGAAACCTGTCCCAGGCAGCCCGCGAATTGGGAGTAACCCGGGCTGGCCTGTATAAAAAAATTGCGCGGCTTAAAATATAATACGACTACATAGTTTACAATACGGGTGTATACTTTATATTCATAGTTTTTAATTTTCAATTATTGTGCTTTCTATGCAAGCTACTTAAGTGGTTGATATATAAGGACACTTTATAAGAATAGATCGTGTGGTGCGATCTTTGTGTAATATTGGTATGAAAATATGAGCAAATCATGAAAAATCTATTAAAAATAACAATAATAAGTTTATCGACGATTCTTTTGCAGAGCTGTTATACCCAATTTGCGGCAACCCAGGTTCTGCAAGTAGAGACGCCCCTCAATAATTACGCTTATAAAGAAACCAGAATCAGTCAGCCTACTGAGTTGGATTCTGCAAATATCATTACAACTGATAGCGTGGTAATTATTAAAGAATATTATTACTGGGCTTATGAGCCGTTTATCGAAATGGACCCTTATTATGATTTAACGATTAATTACTATACCAGACCTTATCGCTGGAACCGTGATTATTATGATCCATTCTGGGGCTATAATTACAACTACTGGTGTTACTATGAACCTTATCCCTGGGACTATCACTGGAATAATTATTATTATGGTTATAATTACAGTCATTGGTATAACCGACGCCACTACAACTACTATAATAATTGGAACTGGTATGCCAA
>JABMPO010000228.1 GCA_013203015.1 Fidelibacterota bacterium | reverse complement strand
CGGAATATTGATGATCTCCTTAGGTATGGCAGATCCCATTACGGTCTTAAATAGAAAAGACGTATCTGCCGGGATATCGGTCAGATGTACAATCTCTCTGGTGGATAATGCCCGGCCAAACTCACCCTCCAGGCTGCTGGCATCAAAGCTGACCAGTTTATCCGCCTGAAAACCAATGGACTCGAAAGGCTCAAACAGACCCGATTCTTTATTAAACAGGTAGATGGCACCTAATTGTGATTGGGAGAGGTCAGTCAATTGCTGAATCAGCTTATTACCAAGTTCCTTTAGTTTCTTGGATGTTATAAACAACTTGGAAATATCTCCCAGCCCTCCAGTCACAAAGATTTGGGTTTCAATCGATCTGGCAAATTCATTGATCGAACGGGCCAGGGTGGCCGTCTCATCAATGGTTGTAATGGCATTTCGGGCGGAAAAATCCCCGGCTCCGATCTTACTTGAGACATTGACCATTTCCAAGATCGGTTGCGATGTAATGCGAGCAAGAAAAAAACTGATACCATAGATGCCCAGGATTGAAATAAGCATTAGAATACTCAGATCAACTAGCATGACACTGATGGGGGCATAAATTTCCTGCTGGTCCTGCTTGGCCACAAAACCCCACCCGGTGCGGGGAATATGGGTGTAGGCAGCCAGAACCGGTTCATCACGATAATCATTTATCTCAATAATTCCGGCCATGCCGGCAGCGGCATTTACAGCCGGTTCGGCGGTAATATGTAAATTAAGAGGAGCATCATCATAATGCCGCAAATCATTTAGCGCAATTAAATTCTTATTAACAATTAAGGTTTCGCCGGTCTGACCCAGACCGGTCCGGTCTAAAAGTAATTTGTACAAGGAATTCTGCAAATCAATGCGGGCAACCAAAACGCCAACTACATTTGGCTGGTGTGTTGTACATATTATTGGAATTGAGAAGGTCATTTCCGGCTGGCCTGCATTAGATTCTGACCGATAAATTTCTTTAATAAATAATTCGTTTGTTTGTAGGGGACCAGTAAAATAGCTATTTTTACTTTTGTCAACCCCAATTGACGCAGGATTATTCGACAAGATGATATGGCCGGTTTCAGCATTAATGATAAATAACTCATGATAAGAGTTATAATTATCAACATATCTACGGAGTAGCTCTTGAGAAATTATGGTGAGTTGCTGTTCCTCGTAGACTTTATCCTGGTGGATGACAGCCATCGTGTAATTAATGATCTCTTGATCCCCGGCAATCGTCTTTATATCACCGGTTCTTTCATCGAGCCAGTTATTCAACTGACTCACTTTCAGATCCCGAATAGCAGTCAATTTCTCATACTTATTGACTTTGATGGTATTTACACGCTGCTGGTAGGTAATAAAAGTACCGATCAGTAGCGGTACTGTAGCTATCACCACAAACCAAACCGCAAGCCGGGTGCGGATTTTTTTAAACTGAAAAGGAAGTCTCATGCCCACTCCTTAATAATCACTTAATGTTTTTGATAGATTCGACCAAGGTCAAAAACCTTCCTGAAAACTGCTTTCTGACTATTAACCAGTTCTTCTGCTTCTCCCAGAATTAAGTAGCCACCCTTTGCTACCGACTGCGTTAATTTGGCAAATATCTGCTTTTGTGCTGACAGTTGATAATAAATCAGCACATTCTGGCAGGTGACAATATCAAAATTGGCAAAAACGGCTTCAGGTGGGGAAAAATGTTTTTTGTCCAACAGATCAAAATCAGAGAAGTGTACCATTTCCCTGATAACGGAATTGATCTGAAAATGATCATTGGACTGATTAAAATATTTAGTCAATAACCCATAGGGGATATTCTTTACAGCGTCCCGGCCATATATCCCTTTTTTAGCCCGTAAAAGGGCAGTTTTGTCCACATCCGTGGCAAAGATTTGAACCGTTATCTGATCAGCTTCCTGCTTAAGCACTTCATTTAACAAAATAGCCATCGTGTATGGTTCTTCACCACAGGCGCAGCCAGCGGACCAGATCCTAATCAGATTGTCTTTCCGATTAGTTTTATTTTGAATCAACGCAGGAAGAATGTTCGCTTTGAGAAACTCACAACTGATAGAGCTACGAAAAAACCAACTGACATTAATAGTCAGCTCATTTAATAGAGCATCAATCTCGTCCTGGTTTTGCTTTAATAATTTATAATATTCACCAAGATCCGTACAATTGGTCACCCCAGTCCGTTTGGATAAACGTCGCTTAAGAAAAGAGGGCCGAAAACTGTCTAAATCAATCCCCCGGGCTTCTTTAATGAAATTTGTGATTGAAGGGAGTGCCAGCATATTAATCCAAATAGATAATTATTTTCACTTTTAGGTAATGCTGCATGGTAAAATATAGCAAAATAGATGGGTAACATGGTAGATCATTTTGTCAAGTAAGATTGCGAAATACATTTGATATTTAGTCAGATCAATTATAAATAATACCAATTCGATTTTAATACCAGTTGATTTTACTAGGTTGTACATTGCCGCAGATTATTCTTTCATTTTCAACCTGAAGGCCAGAATTAATTATAATCAATTAGGGTAAGGTTATGGAACAATTAACCAGTTATGAGCACAAGTTAACCTGGGTCCAAGGATTATTAATAGACTGTCCATTTGGCACTCCCTTAGCTGATTGCCCGGCGGCAGAGATAAGATCACTGCCGATTCCCAAACGTTTAAGTATTGCTGCCAATTTGCCAGAACCGGAGCTTGATAACATTATAAATCATCATAAAAATTGTCTGGCAAAAAGAGAGCATAGTCATAAATCCCTTTCCGACAAGCCCCAATACTCGCTATAAATATAATACAACTTCGCAAAATAATTTCAACAACCCGGATAAATCCGTGCTGTTCTGTCTTCGACCGCATAAAAAAAGGCATCTGAACTACAGATGCCTTTGTTATTAATCGAAATAACGGTTATAATTGCAGGCGGAAGGTCATCCGCGAAACCAACCCAAGTGTACCAGTATCGGATACAGAATAATCTACGGAGAATTTATAAGGAATAAATGGAAAGCTACCCGATGCAAGCCCAAAACCATAAGCGGGCAAGAAAACGTATCCAAAATCATCCTCAATAGAACTACTGAATTCTGTAGCACTGGTAGCATCAGTTAAATCTTCACTGTATTTTTG
>JABMPO010000227.1 GCA_013203015.1 Fidelibacterota bacterium | reverse complement strand
GGTCATGGGAGTTTTACTGGCCAGGCCGCCATCGATGTAGATTTCCAAGTCCGAGTGATCGCATTTGATAGTTATTTGGCCCAATCCAAGACTATTATTTGTACCAGCAACAGAGACTAAATTGGCTTCTACAATATTGGTTTCATTTTGATTTATCGAGATGAACTGTGTCCAGTTGCTATATCCGGTCTGGGACACACGAACGTCTATGTTTTCCAGGTCGGTATTTAATTTAAGGGGAGTATTACCGGAAAAATTTTCGTCAAGATATACTTTTGCTCCCACCGGATTACTGGTAACATACAAAACAGTCTCCTTTTCCTGGGCTATGCTGTCGGTGGTGATTCGGTTGGTTAATTCCCGAATGAGCCGTGGCAGTTCTTCCAATTTGCCGACATAGTCAATCGATTCCAGAACTTCAATTTCTCCGGTGGTAATATCGGTAATCTGCAAGTCGATGATGAATAGCTCACCGAGTTTACTGATGCTACCTGATAGGATTTTCTGAACGCCCAGTAGACGCCCTACTTCCACGACGCATTCCGTGGTGGTACAACCGCTCTGCTGCAGACCCTGTTCCGACAAGATGTCATCCATCAGGTTGCGCTCTACCACGCGGAACAGCTTGGACTTGATCAATTCCTTGCGCACCACATTGGCCAGGGTCTGGACGGCCGGGGCTTCGACACCGGCGGCTTCAAACTCAAGGACGGCGATAGTGGTGGCCGGTTGCTGAGCTAATAAAATTGAAAATAGAAGTAATGGCAACCACAACAGCAGTTTTAAATTGGTTCCTAAGTGGTTTGTATTTGGTCGATTGTCAGACATCTTGATAAGCTGATTTAAACGAGTATGTGCTAATTTTATAAGCCTTATTAGGACTTTATTTCAACACCATTAGTTTTCGGGTAATCGTTTGTTTGTATGTCACAGTAAATGAAAAATTTAGTTTAAAATAATATTCAAGATTCCGATGATATCTAAGATATTTATTTGATTATCTTGGTTGATATCAGCATTATATGAACCAAATGGTTGAGGATTTCTGCCAAGTATATGATCGACTATCGTAAGGATATCGTTGATATTTAGAATATTATCCAAATTTGCATCGCCAAGAATAATAGAACTGGCTTCCTCTAAAACGATTAATTGGTTAACAGGAATATTAGTAAAAGTTTCGGTTATACCGGATGGCCAGTAAACAATCATAGTATTAACAGTATCGGCTGTTCCAACACCAAATTCAACAGTAAGTGAATTTTGACTGCTGGCACCGGAACCCCCGCTAACTTCTCTAAGTTGCGTTAAGTCTCCATTATTACTGGTAATTGCTATCCTCGCCCCAATTGCAGATTTATTGCCAATTACACCAACAAGGTTTATCTGAAGCCAATTGTTTGTATTTCCACTGCTGCGATACAACCTATTTTCCGAATATCTGTTTGCAACATATAAATCGAGAGAACCATCCAAATTATAATCACCGATGCTTAATCCAATGCTGACTCCCGTGTCATTACCCACTCCGGTAGAATTTTGGACCTGCAAAAAAGAATCACCAAGATTTTTGTATAGTAGATTATTTCCGCTTGACCTGAGAACAAACAGATCTGAATACCCATCATTATCATAATCAAGCCAGGCAGCAGATAATGCTGGCCCTATATCATCAAGGCCATATGCAGCACTAATGTTTGTAAATGATCCGCCATCATTTCTATATAATTTATTATTGTGATTCAGCACTGTTGCCACAAAGATATCAAGATCACCGTCATTGTCATAATCGCCAGCATCACACCCTACAGAATAATCAATGGTGATTATGCCAACCGATTCTGAAATCTCGGTAAAAATACCATCATCATTTCTAAATAAGTAGTCTCTTAAATAATTATTGGACCAACCTCGGCACAAGTAGATATCAAGATCACCGTCATTATCAATATCTGTCCATAGAGCAGCCCTTGAATCGCCCCAGTACCAGAGCCCCACTTGATCCGTAACATCGATAAATTGAGTACCAGTATTTTTATATAATCGACTTACATTCGCCCAAGTAGAAAGAAAAATGTCAATAAGGCCATCGTTATTATAATCACCCCAAACGGCCTGGTAGGTATTATAGATTTCCGTAAACCCCATTGGAATGCTTACGTCAGTGAATATACCACCGTCATTACGCATTAATTTGTTAGGTTCAATTGCAGTGGGGGTATTTGCTGTAATAAAAACATCTAAATCACCATCATTATCGAAGTCAGCCCAGCTTACACCCAGGTTTGGAATTGCAGGAAAACCGATACCGGTTGAAACCTCAACATCTGTGAACATATCATCGCCATCGTTTCTAAAGAGATGATTATTGCTATTATGGGATACAACGAATAAATCAAGGTCTCCATCATTGTCAAAATCACCCCAGGCCGCACCGAAATTATCATCATTGGAATTTACACCAGCTTGTGGAGCGATATCAGTAAAAACAGTCTGTGAGTGAAGACTAGCCACAATAAGTAAAACCACCATAAAAACAAATGACTTATTTTTCATTTAGTTACCCTGATAAATTATTTTCACACTTAGCAATAGAGTGGTGACGCTAATTTACCAAAATAAAGGATTAGATCAAGCCTATTTCAACACCACCAGTTTTCGGGTAATCGTTTGACTACTAGTTTGCAGCTGATAAAAATAAATCCCGCTGGCCTGCGCTGCTGCATTCCATTGAATTTCCCCGACCCCTGGCTCCCGGACAGCATCCGCTAAAACAGCCACTTCACGCCCCATCACATCATAAATAGCCAACCGCACACTTGTTCGCTCCGGCAGATCATAGTGGATGGTCGTTACCGGATTGAAAGGGTCGGGGGAGGTCTGGTGCAGGGTGAGAGATTGCGGCAACAGGGCCTGGGCTGCAGCAATTTCTACAAAGGCTGATGCTATGGCACCCATATCG
>JABMPO010000226.1 GCA_013203015.1 Fidelibacterota bacterium | reverse complement strand
TGGCGTATAAATTGTATCAGAAGCCAGAAAATGAGCATGACCACCCATTTGAGTCATTCCCGATTCAAAAGAATTACGAGTCCGCAGGGATTGATTGTAAAATATCATGTACAATGATTTAGCCCGCATTAAATGATCATGCAATTCACCCATGGCGTAGCGCCTTTTCAGATCAGCGGCCACATCCAGCATGTAATTAAACTCTTCTTTTGAAAAATCCAGTAAAGTTAAAAAATCACGTCCTTTCAAATTTGTACGCATTATATTCTCCTTATTATTAGCAATTTGGTTATATCAGTTTTTCTGACTTCATTTTTTGCACCTGATACTCATTTTCGATCAGGTTTTATCCATTTTATGCCACAGTTTTAGTGACTGAATTCTTGCTGCGGATTTAATTTCCGCTTCATTTTGGTTTAATAACTTGTTATCCCGAATTCGGTATTTCCCCCCACAGATTACATCGGAAGGTTGCTCAATTCCGAATAGCAGATGCCCATTTAAATTATCAGGGGATAATTCGGTTCGGGGTGAATAATCATAAATCGCCAGATCGGCAGCCCCGCCTACTTGAATTTTACCAAGTGTACGTCCGAATAATTTAGTGGCGATTTTCGGATTATGATCAAATAACAATTTGATGTAATCCAGGTTATCGGCTCCGCCGGGCAGACTGTGACTGCGAATCAGGGTGCCTTCCTTGGCTTCTTTCAGCAGATTGGCCTGCATACCATCGGTTCCCAGCCCACCTTTCAACTTGTTGATGGTATCGGCACTCAAAATTCCTACCCGGTTATTGGCATTTGAGGTGGGATTATGCACCAGCATTGCGCCTGCTTCCGTCAGAATTTCCACATCTTCCGGTAGCGTGTGAATACCATGAATAATCAGGCTGTTTTCATTGATTAAATCGAATTTACTCAATCGGTCAATCACCGAGCGGTACCCGCGATTGCGGGCATCGACTTCATCGGCCTGGTCTTCAGAAACGTGAATGTGAATGCCCCAATTGACAACGTCAGGCATAGCCTGGCGAATTGTTGCCAACGATTGATCTGATAATGTAAACGACGCGTGCAAGCCGATCAATGGGCGCACCGCAGAATGATTTTGGTAGCGCTTGAAAAATTCCAGGTTTTCCCGCAGACCGGCCTCGAATCCGGCCGATCCGTTGCGATCAGTGATTTCAAACGCCGCCGCCACATTCATTCCCATGGCACCAGCCACTTCCGCCAGTATCTCCAGCGAACCACTGATAAAATTCTGGCTGGAGTGGTGATCAATCACCGTAGTTACCCCATTGCGGATACATTCCAACAATCCTGCTTCGAACGAAGCCCGAGTGGAATCTTCATCCAGCGCCCTATCTAAAGGCCACCAGATTTTCTGTAGTTTTTCGATAAAATTCTGCGGTGGTACCACTGGCCAGGGCATTCCCAGAGCCAGGGCTGAATAGAGATGGGTGTGAGCGTTAATCATACCCGGCAAAACCAGTTTACCCGCCAAATCGACTATTTCACAGTCAACCAATCCCTGGGGTGGTTCGTTGCCTACGGCAGCGATCAAGCCATCTTTGATGGCGATAAAACCGTAATCGATCAACGAAGGTTCGCTGCCGGGATTGGCTATTCTACCATTTGTTAACAGCAGGTCCATTAGTGCGTCCTCCCCTCAATTGCATCTAAAACTTTTTCTGGCGTCAGGGGTATTTCATTCATCTGAACGCCAATGGCATGACTGACGGCGTTGGCAATGGCTGCCGCAGTTGGAATTATGGCTGGTTCGCCGATTCCTTTGGCGCCCCAAGGGCCTAGCGGTTCCGGGTTTTCCACCAAAATTGTTTCTACTTCACCCACATCGGCAATGGTGGGTAATAAATAAGTCGACAGATTATCGGTAAGCACCCGACCCCGGTCAAATTTAAATTGCTCAGTCAATGCCCAGCCAATCCCCTGGGTGGTGCCGCCTTCCACCTGCCCTTCCAGTCCGGCGGGATTGATGGCTTTGCCAATGTCATGGGCGGCCCAGATTTTATCGACAAACACCAGACCGGTGAGACGATCCACACGCACTTTGGCAACATGAGTGGCATAAGAATAGGTAAAATAGGCTTCGCCAATACCTTTCACTGGATCGTATTCCAGAGCCGGCACATGCCACCAGCCCAACATATCCATCTGGGAATTGCCAACAAATAAATAATCGGCCAGAATATTGAAATCAGATTTTTTGACATCGTCAACAAAGATAAGATCATTTTCGATCTTAATACTTTCTGCATCGGTTCCCAGCATTTCGGCGGCGGCGGTTTTCAGGATCGGCTCAAGTTTGGCGGCAGCATCCCGGATGGCATTGCCGGTCATAACCACGTTACGGCTGGCGACACCGGGTCCACTGTCCGGCACCAGATCGGTATTCGGCGCCAGCACGGAAATTCTCTGGGAATTGATGCCCAAAGCATCCGCTGCCATCTGGGTTATCACCGTCAAAGCGCCCTGACCCATATCAGCCAGGCCGTAAGCCAATCCTACCGAACCATCACGGCGAATCTGGATTTTTACGCCTGCTCCATCCAGCGCCCAGCCAGCAGCTCCCAGGCAATTACCGTAATGAGAGGCGGCGATCCCGATACCGGTCAGATAGCGCCTATCGTTTTGGTTATTCTGACGAAGGGAATTCCAGCTGGAGCGGTCGCGAACGCTAGTAATGGTTTCTTCCGCCCCGACGCTAACTTCAAGCTTTTGGGCGGTCTGGGTCAGATCTCCGGGTCGTAACACGTTCTTAAGCCGTAATTCTACCGGGTCAATTCCCAAGTGGTCAGCGATAATGTCCATCATTCGCTCGTGCCCGAAAGTGGCTTGGGGTGAACCGAAACCGCGAAAAGCGCCGGTGGTGGGCAGATTGGTATAATAAGCAGTGGAACGCACTTTGATATTGGGGATCACATACGGTCCCATGGCGTGGATAGAGCTGCGGTAGGACACCACTGTCGATAAAGTGGCATAGGCGCCGGAATTTTCTTCCAGCCGGATATGGGCTGCCAACAATTTGCCAGCATTGGAAACACCGACCTTAAAGTGAATCTGAAACGGGTGCCGTTTGCTGGTGAGCTGAACATCGTCCCGACGATTGTAAACCATTTTTACGGGTCGATTGAATTTTACAGCAGCCAAAGCGGCACGAGCACAAAGTTCTGATGGAATATCTTCTTTGCCACCGAAAGCGCCACCAATGGGTGTCTGAATCACCTTGACCACACTCTGAGGAATGCCCAACACCCGCGCCACGGCTTTCTGGACGTAATATATGCATTGAATCGACCCGTGGATTGTAATGCCTCCATTCTCCTCCGGGATCGCAATGCAGCCCTGGGGTTCAAGATAATAATGCTCTTGAAACTGTGTTTTAAAGTCCGCTTCGATGATCTGGTCAGCGGCCGCGAAGCCCGTGTTGATATCGCCTTTATCGACCTGATGTTGGCAGGCCACATTGGAATCGTGGATAAAATTGCCAGTTGCCGCTTTACTATCGTTAATCGAGAATATTGGATTAAATTCTTCATATTGTATATTGACCAATCGGGCGGCTTGTCGCGCGGCAGATTCAGTCTCCGCTACTACAATACCGATTGAATCGCCGATGAACCGCACCAGCGGATCGGCAAATAAAGGCTGGTCTTCGATAATCACCCCCACCTGATTCTGGCCGGGAATATCGCTAGCTGAAAGCACCCCCAGAAATCCAGGTTGGGATGCGGCTGGTGAAATATCAATGGCAGTAATTTTACCAAAAGGAATGTCAGAATAAAACGGATAGGCGTAAATCATCCGATCCAGGTACTCATCGGTAATAAAGCGAGTCTGACCGGTAACCTTACCAACGGCATCGACCCGAGGGACTGATTTACCAATATATTTGAATTCCTTACTCACCGTATTCCCGCTTAGATCCGCGCAGCTTCAATCTTTATTTGATAAGGTATTTTCTTCATTTTTCTATTTCAACAAACCGCGAAATTTAGCTCTTTTCCCGAACATCATCCAAAGACGGAGGTGAATTTAAATCTAACTCCATCGAAGAGCCCCTGATCGCTGAGTTTCAACTCAGGAATCACCAGCAAGGCCAGGAATGATAAGCTCATGAACGGCGCTGGCAGGGTTGAACCCAACCCCTTGGCAAACTGATCCAATTCAGAATAAAGGGTGGCAACTGAATGCCCGTCGCGATCGCTCATTATGCCTGCCACCGGCAGTGCTAAAATCAGTTCTTCTTGCCCATTAACCGCAGCAATTCCTCCTCGTTGTTCGATCACCCGATTAACTACCCGGCACAGTTCAGCATCACTGGCACCAATAGCTACAATATTATGGGAATCGTGGGCTACCGATGAGGCGATGGCGCCGGATTTAAGGCCAAAATTGCGCACGAAACCAATGGCAGGCTGAGCATTGACATAACGATTAACCACCGTCAATTTCAGGATGTCGCGGCCAGGATCGGCTACCACATTATCGTCAATAATTCGAGGTTTGACCAAGGCACTATTGGTGATTAACTGGTCAGGAATGACATCGATGATTCTAATTCGCTCGCCGGCGACTGGTACGACAAAATCGGATACTTTTTTAGACTGGCAGTTAAAATTATTTACGACCGGCACCGGTACCGATGGCAGTGCTGATCGGTCATTTTCCGCCACCAGGTTTCCACTAATATATGTTTTGAGTACATTAATTTTCTGCAGATTGTCAACCACTATAAAATCAGCCGGATCACCCACCCGCAGCAAGCCCACATCCAAACCGTAATGCTCAACTGGAGTAATACAGGATGCTCGCAGCAGATTGTACTTATCCAGCCCGTTTGCCAGTCCCCGTTTGATCAATTCATTGATATGTCCAGCTTCCAGATCGTCCGGGTGTTTGTCATCACTGCAGAGCATGCACAGGGCTGGAAATTCATCGATTAGTGGATACAAATCTTCAAAATTGCGAGCGGCCGATCCTTCCCGAATCTGGATTTTCATTCCATTGGCGATCTTTTCCCGAGCTTCCGCCAGAGTCACACATTCGTGATCAGTGGAAATACCAGCAGCAATGTATTTTTCCACGTCTGCTCCCCGCAATCCCGGGGAGTGCCCATCCACCGGCCGACCGTATTTTTGCGCTAGTTCCAGCTTAGCCTGCACTTCCGGCAAGTCCCGCAAAACGCCGGGGACATTCATCATTTCGCTGAGGAATTTTAGCCCGTCACTAAAGAGCTTTTCAATGTCCGCGAGTTCGATGGCAGCACCAGCAGTTTCGAAGGGTGTGGCCGGTACGCAGGAAGGAGCGCCAAAGTAAAATTTGAAAGGCGATTGACCGGCATTTTCCAGCATGAATTCAACCCCGGCTATCCCCAGAACATTGGCGATCTCATGGGGATCGCAGACCGCTGCCACCGTACCGTGCGTCACCGCCAACCGGGCAAATTCGGTGGGCACCAGCATGGAGCTTTCGATGTGGATGTGGGCATCGACCAGGCCGGGTAAAATTATTTGCGAGTCTGCTTCT
>JABMPO010000225.1 GCA_013203015.1 Fidelibacterota bacterium | reverse complement strand
TTGCAGGCTAATATATTGATCATGGACGAACCTACCTCAGCCCTGACTGAATCAGAAATCAAGGAATTATTTGCAACAATTAACCATCTGAAAAAAAGTGGTGTTTCGATTATTTATATTTCCCATCGAATGGATGAATTATTCGAAATCGGCGATGAGGTTACCGTCCTACGTGATGGGAGGGGCGTTGGAACCAGGCTGATCGAGGGAACCAGCCGGGATGAGTTGATTCGGATGATGGTTAATCGCGAATTAAATGAAAGTTTCATTCGGGAACAACCAACCCTGGGTGGGGAAGTCCTCAAGGTTGAGAACCTTTCACGACAGGATTGTCTAAGTAATATCTCTTTTGCACTTCAAAAGGGTGAGCTGGTCGGTATTGCCGGACTTTTAGGGGCCGGTCGCACGGAGTTGGCTCGGGTGTTATTCGGAGTTGATTCAACCGATTCCGGTGTCATCCACGTCCATGGTCATCGCTGCAGTATAAATTCACCACGGGAAGCTATTAACCGTGGGATCGGGTTTTTAACTGAAGATCGTAAATCCCAGGGTCTTGTTATGAACATGTCGGTCAAAGAAAACATTAGTTTGCCGAATTTGAAGCGCTTTTCCAAATGGGGCGTAATTGATAAACAGACAGAGGAATCTATCACTGATAACTACTGTCGCGAACTGGATATCAAATTGACCAGCTTGAATCAGCTGGCGTTGAATTTGAGCGGTGGCAATCAGCAGAAGGTTGTGTTAAGCAAATGGCTGTGCAGTCAAGCAGATATTTTCATTTTTGATGAGCCTACCAGAGGCATTGATGTTGGGTCCAAACAGGAGTTCTACCGACTGATGAATGAACTAACTGCTGGTGGTGCCGCAATTATTGTCATTTCGTCCGATTTGCCGGAATTGTTATCAATCAGCGATCGCATTCTGGTTATGCATAACAGAACAATTGTAGAGCAGTTCGATCGCAATGAATTTGATCAGGAGCAAATCCTGTTCTGTGCCCTGGGTGGTATTGGTGAAGCTTAAGGAATTATTAGCCCATCCCAGTCGCCAGTTAGGCACCTTGATCGGCCTGCTGTTTCTGATCGTATTTTTCTGGATTCTGACACCTCATTTTCTCACCGTTTCAAATCTGTTGAATGTTGCCCAGCAGACAGCTATAAACGCCATAATCGCCGTCGGTTTGACTTTTGTGATCATCACCGCGGGGATAGATCTGTCTGTGGGCTCAATCCTGGCATTTTCCGGAGTCGTACTTGCCAGCGCTCTGAGTGCTGGAATGCCCATTCCAGTGGCCATTACGCTGGGCGTATTGGTTGGACTGGCCTGTGGTAGTATCAACGGTTTATTGATTGCTTACGGGAAACTACCGCCATTTATATCAACCCTGGGTATGATGAGCGTGGCTCGCGGTGCGGCCCTGATGTATACCAATGGCCGCCCCATCTCGGGATTTTCGGCTGAGTTTCGTTTCCTTGCTACTGGTGAAATATTTTCCATACCGACCTCAATTGTTATCATGATAGTGGTGTATATTGTCGCTCATTTCATTCTGACCAAAACTAAGCTGGGTCGTTATGTCTATGCCATCGGCGGCAACGAAGAAGCCGCTCGCTTGTCCGGAATCAATGTGGCGGCTTATAAAATAATTGTCTATGGAATCTGTGGACTACTTAGCGGTTTGGCCGCGGTTATTCTAACGGCCAGGTTAAACTCAGCCCAGCCGATTGCCGGTATCATGTATGAGCTGGATGCCATTGCCGCCACAGTTATCGGCGGAACCAGTTTGATGGGAGGCGAGGGTCGTGTTATGGGCACTTTGATTGGCGCCTTGATTATGGGCGTATTACGCAACGGGCTCAATCTCCTGGGTGTATCATCATTTTTACAGCAGACCATCATTGGTTCAGTTATCATTATTGCTGTCCTGGTTGACATGACCCTGAAAAGGAGAAAGAATTGATGGAAAGAATTATTAATAATTCACTGTTATCAGTCATCATCGCTGGTTTGATTGTCCTTGGTACATTTGGCTGTCAGCGGGGAAAGCAATCAGACGCAGATGGTCCAACGGTGGCATTTGTGATGAAGACGATGAATAATCCTTTTTTCATCGATATGCAGCGGGGAGCTAAAGAAGCCGCAGATAAATTTGGGATAAACCTGCTGGTCCAGGCGGCTGAGCGAGAAGTCGATGTGGAAAAGCAGATGCAGATCATTGAAAATCTGATTCAGCGTAAAGTCGATGTAATCTGTGTGACGCCCAGTGGATCAAAAGAAATCATTCCGGCCATTGTCAAGGCCAATCAGGCCAACATTCCGGTGATCATTGTTGATACCCGGGTTGATGCCGAAGCTCTAAAGGAATCCGGTGGTAAAACGGCTGGGTTCATCGGCTCTGATAATGTCGACGGTGGGAGGATTGCCGGTCTCTTCATAATAGAGCAACTGGGGGGCATCGGTAAAATAGCAATTCTGGAGGGAATTCCCGGCCATGAAACCGGGGATGCCAGATTGAAGGGTTTTCATGAAGCGCTTGCCAGCCAATCCGGGATCACCTTGGTAGCGTCACAGACTGCCAATTGGGAGCGTGACCAGGGCTATAACGTGTTCCAAAATATTTTGCAATCTCATCCTGGTGTTCAGGCTTTATTCGCCTGCAACGATATGATGGCGCTGGGAGCAGTGGAAGCCATATCCGCAATGGGCAAAACCGGTGAAGTTGTGGTAGTCGGATTTGATGCGATCACCGATGGCCGCCGGGCTATTGCCGAAAAACGGATGTCGGCATCAATCGCTCAGCACCCCTACGATATGGGGAAAGTTGCCCTGGAAAAGGCCTGGGCACTGCTGCAGGGACAAATTATTCCGGCTGAAATACCGGTAAAAATTGAGCTGATAACGGCTGCTTCATTAACAAATAATTAATCAGTGGTAGTAAAATGAGTAATAAAAAAATAACTTTTGGTATAATCGGTGCCGGTCGTATTGGCAAAATGCATGCTGAAAATATTTTAGCTAACTTCCCTCAGATATTTCTAAAAACAGTCATTGATTTGAAATTGGATTTTGACTGGGCGGAAAAAGTCGGAATTCCCGTCCGCTCAAAAGAAATTACGGCTCTAACTGATGATCCCGAAATTGACGCCGTGGTCATCACGACCCCATCCGATACGCATGTACAGATGATTACGTTAATGGCCGAAGCCGGGAAACAAATCTTTTGTGAAAAACCAATTGCTTTCGATCCCGATTCGATTCAAATGGCCATTAATGCCGTCGAAAAAGCCGGAGTTATACTGCAGGTCGGTTTTAATCGCCGTTTTGATCCAGATTTTTTAAAGGTCAGGCTGGCAGTGGAATCAGGTGAGATTGGAGAACCACACATCATCAACATGACCAATCGTGATCCCCAACGGCCGGATTTGAAATTTATCCCTGGTTCCGGCGGGCTATTTATGGATTTTTGTGTCCATGATTTTGACATGGTCAGGTTTCTGACCGGTAGTGAGGTGGAAGAAATATATGTGCGCGGCGCTAACCTGGTCGATCCGAAAATCGGAGAATTAGGTGATATAGATACGGCTTTATTGACACTTAAAATGTCTAGCGGAGCGCTTTGTATTATCAATGTCTGCCGGGAAACCAACTACGGCTATGACCAGCAGGTGGAGGTACTCGGATCTAAAGGAAGTATCCGAGCACAAAACCGCAGGCCTACTTCGGTGGTATTAAGTAGCAAGGATGGTGTATTTATGGATCAACCTCATTATTCTTTTATCGAACGCTATAAAGACGCTTATATCGCAGAATTAAAAGGATTTATCAATTGCCTGGAAACCGGGGGAAGTCCGACTGTTGCCGGTCATGATGCTCTAAAGGCCGTACAGGTTGCAGTAGCTGCACAACAATCCTTAGAATTAAATCAACCAGTGAGTCTAAATTAATGAAATCAATCAATGTTGGTATTATTGGTGCCGGCCGGATCGGCAAGCTCCACTGTGACAACCTCATCCTGATTCCCGGGGTAAACATTGCGGCGATTACTGATCCGTACATGGATATCTGTTGGGCTCACAGCCATCAGTTCAACGTAGTTCCGGATGCAGGAGCGATTTTCAGCGATCCTGACATCGATGCCGTGTTCATTCTGTCGCCATCAACCCTGCACGCGGAGCAGATTATCCAGGCTGCCAGGGCCGGTAAGCATATTTTTTGTGAGAAACCAATCGCCCTGGATCCATTGCGCATTCAGGAAGCGCTGGATGCAGTTGCATCCGCTGGTGTCAATTTACAAATTGGTTTTAATCGTCGTTTTGATCCCAATTTCCGTTATCTCAAGGATGTTCATGAAGCCGGACAGATTGGTGATTTGTACATGGTTAAAATCATTGCCCGTGATCCATCGCCGCCGCCAGCAGAATATGTCAGAGACTCCGGTGGAATTTTTCTGGATATGACAATCCATGATTTCGACATGGTTCGCTATCTTTCCGGTAGTGAGGTCACAGAAGTTTATGCTGCCGGCGCTGTCCTGATTGATCCAGCGATTGGTGAAGCAGGCGATGTGGATACAGCCATTACTACCCTTACCCTTGAAAATGGCGCTCTGGCAGTAATCGATAACAGTCGTGAAGCAGTCTACGGTTATGATCAGCGGATTGAGTTATTCGGATCAAAGGGCAGCATCACCGCCGAGAATAACACTGCCACGCGCTCCACTATGATGACGGCAGGTGGCACTCTTTCAGAGCGACCTCTGGACTTCTTTCTGGAGCGTTACCAGGATTCATTCCGTCTGGAGGTGAATGAATATTTTGCGGCCATATCAGGAAACGGTAGGATTACTGCGGATGGTGAATCTGGATTGGTCTCGATACTGATTGGTTTGGCTGCTAAAAAATCTTTAGCCGATAATCGCCCGGTAAAGGTCGCTGAGATTCGACAGGAATATTTTGGTAAATAGTATTAACAACAACCCCGTAACACGAGGTACATATGTTTAATCCCCTACGGTTTTTTGCTACTGGAAAAGATAAACCAGAGATTCAGGATAAGAATACTGTCGATAAGCTGTACAAAAAATATCGTCTTAATGTGATGCTGGCAATTACCGTTGGTTATGGTCTGGCCTATCCCTTACGACTGGCATTGAATGTGGTGAAAAAGCCGCTGATTGACAATGGAATATTCACGGCAATGGACCTAGGTAATATCGGATCTGCCCTTTTATATGCCTATGCGCTGGGAAAGCTGACCAATGGTTTTTTGGCAGATCATGCCAATGTGAAGCGATTTTTTGCTTTGGGAGTACTAATTTCTGCACTATTAAATATTGCCATGGGGTGGTCCACTCTATTCCTGGTGTGGATTATTGTATGGGGACTCAATGGCTGGTTTCAGGGCTTTGGCGCTCCCACCGGGGCTGTGTCTCTGGCCAACTGGTTTAGTAATAAAGAACGTGGCTTTATCTATGGAGTATGGAGCACAGCCCATGCCATAGGTGAAGGACTCACATTTCTGGTATCAGCTACCATTGTTGCTTTATGGGGTTGGCAGGCAGGTTTTGTTGGCCCGGGACTTTTCGGTATATTGGTGGCCTTCGGTATTTACCTGGTATTAGAGGATCGTCCCCAAACGCTGGGCTTACCTACAGTTGCCGATTGGAAAAACGATCACGGGGTAACTGACAGAAAATCCCTGGAAACCAAGAGTGCGCAGCTTCAAATATTGAAAATGCCCGCTATTTGGATTCTGGGGCTAGCATCGGCCACCATGTACATGACCAGATATGCTATTAATAGTTGGGGGATTTTATATCTACAGGAAGCAAAAGGTTATTCGCTGATCGAAAGCGGTGCAATTCTCAGCTTGAATACTTTGGCCGGTATAATTGGCTGTGTTGCTTTTGGCTATATATCAGATAAATTCTTTTCTGCCCGGCGACCCCCGGTTACTCTGATCTTTGGAATTATTGAAATTTTAGCGTTGTTCGTAATATTTTTCAGCCCTCCCGGTAATGTTGTATTATTAACAACTGCTTTCTTCGTTTATGGATTTACGCTCAGTGGTTTACTGGCAGTTTTAGGTGGTTTATTTGCCATCGATATTTCACCTCGCAAAGCTGCCGGGGCGGCAATGGGTTTTATTGGTGTATTCAGTTATATCGGCGCCGGTTTGCAGGATCAAATTAGTGGATTTCTCATCGATAAAAACTCTATAGCAATAGATGGTGTACTGACATACAATTTCGATCCAGTAATTATTTACTGGGTCGGATCTTCCATAATTTCAATGATCCTGGCAGCAACATTATGGCGCGTAAAAGTTAGAGATTAGCAATCTATTGATTAATATTAATATAAGGAACAAACTGTGAAAAGTTATGATATTGTAATTTTCGGAAATTATACCAAAGATACGATTATATCCGCTGCTGGTACTCGTTATGTTGACGGGGGTGGGTTTAATTATGGTGCTCATGCAGCGGCTTGTTCCGGGCTTAAAGTGGCAGCGGTTACGCGCCTGGCGCTTGAGGATGATCGGGTGATCAAATCACTGGAAAGTGCTGGCGTCGATGTGTATCCGACCTATACCGAGTCCTCGACCCATATGCAGCTTGAATACCCGACTGACAATTTGGACGAACGGGTATTAACCTGTCCGGTTTCAGCCGGAACCTATACCGTTGAGCAGTTTGCCGATCTGGAAGCAAAAGCTTATTTAATTAATGCCTCCATCAGGCATGAGGTACCCTTTGAAATTGTGAAATATTTGGCTGGGAAAAATGGTTTGGTTGTCGCCGATGCGCAAGGCTTCATCCGAATTGTGGGTGAAGAAAATGTCCTGCAGAATGCCGAATGGCCGGATAAACGTAAAGTACTGGCATTGATCGATATCCTTAAAGCCGATATTGTGGAAGCGGAATCATTGACCGGTGAAGGTGATCTGCACCGGGCGGCAAAAATCCTGGCTGGCTGGGGTCCCAAAGAAATTGTATTGACCCATCGCGATGGCATCGTTGTTTATGCTGAAGGTGAGTTTTACGAGGCGACCTTTCATCCCGAACCATTGATTGGCCGCAGTGGCCGTGGTGATACCTGTATCGCATCGTATGCTGCCAGACGTTTATCGGCGCCCCCGGCTGAAGCGATCATCTGGTCCGCAGCCCTGACCAGTCTCAAAATGGAAGCGGAGGGTCCGATTAAGAAAACCAAAACTGATGTGGAAGCGTTAATCAAACGGAAATATTAACAGGGATAAATATGATACATCATCGCAATTATCTTGGGCTGACCGGCACCGGGTCCATACGAGCCCGGCTAAGGAATTTAGTCCTTATCATTGCCATAGGATTTGTTGTGGTAGTGATAATTGATGGTTGTGGTTCGTCATTACATATGAGAATCAGCAAAGGTCCGGTAATTTTCAGTGTAATGGGCGATGTGCCCCGCAATGAAGAAGAAAAAGTTAACTTGCAGGAACAGATTCGCCAGCATAATCAACAAAGTTCCGCTCAATTTGTTTTTCACGTAGGTGATATAAAATCTGGCAGTACTCCCTGCGATGAAGATAATTATATCTTGGTAGCTGATTATCTAAAACAGTTGACGGTGCCGGTTTTTATCGTCCCCGGCGATAATGAATGGAACGATTGCGAGTATCCGGTTCAAGCCTGGAATTTCTGGGAACAATATTTTATGGCTTTCGATCAGAATTGGGATATACCGTTTGAAGTACAACGCCAGAATGGTTACCCGGTAAACAGCGCCTTTGTGCAACAGAATGTTCTATTCATCGCATTGAATTTGGTTGGGGGTAGAATCCATGATCAGGTGGAATGGGATGCGATGCAACAAAATGCCGTTGACTGGATCGGACAACAGTTACAACAGAAGAAACTTTTTGCAGCGGTTATTATCGCTCAAGCCAATCCTGACGAAAAACATAAATTATTCATGGATCAGTTTCTGCCACTAGTCAAAGCTTTTGAGCGCTCGGTATTGCTAATCCACGGTGATGGCCACGTCTGGCTCCATGACGATCCCTGGCTGGTACCAAACTTGATTCGGGTCCAAGTAGATAAAGGTGGAATTGCTGATCCGCTACAAGTAACAATCTCGGGAAATAAAACTAAAACATTTAAATTTGAGCGCTTTCCATTTAAGGAAATTGTTTAGCAGCATCACCCATATTTTAAGAAAAATTAACAAAGGAAAAAAAGCATGAAGCTTTGTGTAAAAATAATTGTTGTTGGCAGTGCATTAGCCTGTTTGATGTCGTGTGCTTCAACCGGCACTTCAACCAGTAAACAAACTCAAGATGAGCTCACCTTTATTGTGGCCGCTGACTGGCGTATTAAAGCCACTGAGCGCTACCATTCCTCAGAATATTTTCTCGGCGCACTGGAAGCAATTGCTGAAGTTGGCAAAGGATCTTTCATGGTAAGCCCTGGCGATGTTGAACCGGTGCTCCCTTCCGCGAATTTGATAGCCAAGGTACTGGGAGAAGATTATCCCTGGTATCCGGTGATCGGTAATCATGATATTGAAGATTCAACTTGGATGCAAGATATGCGGGACATCAATGCCGGCGGGAATACTTTGCCAAACGTTGTGAATGTTGGCCCTCCCGGCTGTGTCGAAACAACATTTTCATTCGATTATGGCAATTGCCATTTTATTGTGCTGAACCAGTATTTTGACGGACAGTCTGATATGGGTACGGATGGAAATCTGGTACCGGAACTGCTGCAATGGCTCGAGGACGACCTGAAGAAGAATACCAAACCGTATATATTTGTAATCGGCCATGAGCCGCTGATCGCCATGCCTGATCTGGCTAATGGCAGGATTCGCCACGTGGGCGATTCATTGGATCAATATCCTCGTAAAGCATTCAAGTTTCACCAAATATTGTTGAAGTACAATGTAGTGGCTTACTTTTGCGGACATACCCACAACACATCCTATTCAAATATTAATGGTCTCTGGCAATTCGACTGCGGTCATGCCCGGGGGACTGAAGATGTTTTTCCCAGGGGTGTCTTCGCCAGTATAACAAAATTGCACCAGGAAAATCAAAAATTGGGATTACCAATCGATTCAGCATTTGCACAATTTTATCGGGATAATGCCTATCCGACCAAAAAAGTGATGTTCTATATGAATTTGACCGATAGCATATCATATAAAAAATTGGATGATTCAACTGGCTTTGAAATAATGAAGATATTTTATTACCGGGCTGACGAATTGGGTGATCGTAAAAATGAATACTTCCAGACCTACTGGAATAACTGGGCCTTGTCACGCAGCACGTTTATGAAATTCCGGATAAACGGCAGTCTGTTGAACGTCGATATTTACCGCAATGATGGTTTTGGTGGACCGTACTCAATCGATAGAACGGTTAAACTTGACATGCGGGAATCACACCAGTGATTGAAAATGAAAAGCCCACTGTTCTTGGTCTGAAGCGATCATTCGGTTTTGGTGATCGCCTGGGCCTGGCCACACCCGGCCATATGGATGCCATTGCCGGAACGCCCTATCTGGGGATTTTTGCCCAGCAATCAATCAGAGAATTAAATCGCACTAACCGGCAGCCT
>JABMPO010000224.1 GCA_013203015.1 Fidelibacterota bacterium | reverse complement strand
TGAGGTGGGTTGTGTTGATTGTCATGACCAATGTGGCTCTGGAATCGACTTTTTGCCGAATATGGAATTTTTAACTGATGTTAGAATATCCTTATGCTGGGAGTCTGTTGATGTTGACAGTCTCAACGTAGACGATTTTGAAGTCTTTTACAGTGAAGATGGGGGCCTGTCCTGGTTCGAGATCGATGATCTTGTAATTGACTATGATGCAATGACAATAGCGGTCTGGCAAGATCATTTCACCCGCTATGCCTGGGGATTAAGCATTAGCGCAGATCTGTAATCCGAAACCATATTAATATAAGAAAGCGGATTATGCTAAATCCAGCATGGATAACAGGAAGGGCGTAGCCAATGGCTGATAATTCCCTACAGATTTTCCTCAACCAGGTGTTCACGATCAGCTCGGAGCGCTGTGGGTTAATATTTACTGATAAAATCAACCTGTTGCGCAAGGAACGGGAACGGATGTTAGAAGGTAGTTGGAAGGTAGTCAGCCCCGATGACCTGGAGGATAATGATAAACAAGCTATCTTTCGGGAAATTGACTTTGATACCCTGATTTTTAATGCCCTTCATTTTATTGATCGCAATGAATATCCCACCTACCTGTTTGAGGTTTGCGAATTGGCAATTGGGTTCGGGCAATTTGATAAGGCCCAACGACTTTTGTCGCTGATCCAAGACCAATATAGAGAATATGCAGATAAAAACCTGCCCCCCAAGGTTAATCAAAGGTTTGGTGATATCGCCTTTTACCAATCGGATTACAAGACTGCATTAGAGGAATATGAAAAAGCTTTTCAGTTGTATATCATTCTTAACCATCTTGAGGGTCTGACAGCCATCAAGAATTCTATGGCAATTGTGAAAACTGAAACCGGCAATATCCCCCAGGCCGAAGAGTTATTTAATGAAGCTCTGGATATGGCTAAGGAGCATGGTTTTAAAGAACTGCAGGTAAAAATCAATATGAATCTAGGGAACATCCTCCAGATTCAGGGTTCTTTCACCGATGCTCTGTCCAAATTTAATGCTGCCCTGGCTTTGGTCAGCGAGGATGATCTCGTAGCCAGAGCACGGATCACCCACAATATCGGTATTGTATATAAATCTCAGCACCGGAACGACCGGGCCCTGACTGAGCTTGAAAAAAGCATTGAGTTATCCGTTAAGGCCAACAATCGTTACCAGAAAGGTCTTTCCTACTTAGAAAAAGCCGAGGCCTTGTATCGTAATGGTGATTTATTATCGAGTACCGCCCTGGCCACGTCAGCTTTTCAGATATTTACCGATCTTAGGGATCGACTGAGTATTGCTGATGTGTACAAAGTTTTTGGTTTGATCTCCCGCAAAAGGAATAATAATGATGTTGCCATTTCTTATTTAGAACACAGTAAAAGAATTAATGAGGATTACCACAATCCCCTAAATTTAGGGGAAACCCTATTCGAGCTGGCGAAATTGTACGAGGATGATAAAGAACAGGATTTAGCTCTAAAAAATTATCAGTTGGCCTTATCTAAATTCGAAAGTGTTAGCGCAACGCAGAAGATTAAGGAAGCCCGACAGTCCATTAACGGACTTATGGCTTAGACGTTATAGCTCTTTTCTCAAAGCTATTACCGGCCACTATTAGCGAAAGTAAAACATTTTATTTTTGTGAGTGATTTAGTTTTTAGGCCGTTTAATTGGCCTGTTAATTATAAGCAACTACTTGCGCCACCCTACCTGCGTAAAAAACAACCAAGTTTTGTAGGAACAACTTTTGAGAATTGTCCCTATGTCGGTCTGGAATAGAAATGCGTTCTGCACAGGTCGGTAAAATAATAACCTGGTAAGGCATTATTTTGTTGTATCATCTAAGGCCAATGATTAGTTTTAGCGACCGTACTATTTAAAGATTTATATACCTAAAATGACCGCTGAATGAAGAAGAACAGCCAGCTTAACCTACACTCGGTGTTAAATCACCTCACCGATATGATTATCCTATGCTCTACGGAATTTGAGGTAATTGAGAGCAACAAGGCAGCGGATATAATTCTGGGGGGTGGCAACAGTATTGTTGGCGTAAAATGCCACAAATTGTTACATGATAAAACGGAACCTTGTTCCGATTGCCCCCTGGAAGACACGATTAGCAGCGGACGATTAAAGCATTTGAATTATTTCAATGAAAACATTGACGAATATTTTGAGGAGCGGACCCATCCCATTATTGAAGATGATTGCCAGCAGGGATTTGTTCTGATATGTCGCAATGTAACCGAGATTCGTGAAATTGAAGATCAATTTGCTCAAGCCAAAAAAATGGCTGCCATCGGTCAGATCAGTTCCGGTGTGGCGCATGATTTTAGCAATGTGATTATGGGTATTCTGGGACGGATAAGATTAATGCGTATGCTGCAGAATGTTCCCGAAATAGAAGAACAATTAGAATTACTAGAGCAGTCCGCTCAGGATGGAGCCCAAACTGTGCGGCGGATGCAGGAATTCACCCGTGCCTGGAAGAAAACAGCCTTTGTTGACATCAATCTGCTGGAACTGATAGAAGATGTAATTGCTTTAACGCGCCCCAAGTGGCACGAATCGACCAAAAGCGAAGGCCGCCTGGTAAAGATTATTTGTGATATTGAAGAAGACATTTATATTAAGGGCAACACTTCCGAATTACACAATGCATTTACCAATATAATTTTCAATGCAGTTGATGCCATGCCGGATGGTGGTTTCATTTCTTTTAAAGGTCAGCAGAAAAATAACCAGGTGTTGTTGCGAGTGCAGGATACCGGAACCGGCATGACCGAAGAAATCCGTCATAAAATATTTGACCCGTTTTTTACTACCAAAGGCAGCGACGGTAACGGTTTGGGGATGAGTGAGGTACATGGTGTTATTAAACGCCACTCTGGGACGATCGAAGTGGAGAGCGAGATTGGTGATGGTACGACCTTTTTCCTGAAATTTCCGGTGCACATACCGGAAAAAGAAGCAGAAGAAGTAGAGCCGGAGGTTAGTTCTTTACAGGTATTGGTTATCGATGACCAGGACTTTATTTTGGAAACACTTAAGGACGTTTTAGAAGAAATGGGACATGGTTTTACCGGTTTCATTTCTCCGGTCGAAGCGCTTAAAAATTTTAGTCCCAATCGATACGATGTAATTATTACGGATCTGGAGATGCCGATAATGAACGGGCAGGAGTTTGCTGAAAAAATTAAAGCGATTGATCCGGCGATTCCAATTATTCTATTATCTGGTTGGTATATCGATTTGAAAGATGACAAAACCCTGTCAAAAGTAATTGACTTTACCCTCCCCAAACCATTTACGGTAAAAGACATTCAAAAGTTGTTCGTTAAGGTGGTTGGATCAAAAAATACTGAAGCAAAGTAGGTGTGATGTGTTAAAAGTATTCCAATTAAAAGTTAAAATAATTGTAGGGGTAGGCCTGAATTAACCAGCCGTTCAGATCGGGCAGTATTATTAAGTGCTATTGACTGGATAAAAACAGCGCCAACTCCGCCCACCGGCCACGCTAGTCAAAATTGGTTCTTTTTGACCACAGCGTACCTGATAAGCGGAACAACGGTCCTTAAAACGGCAGCCAACCAGTTTTTCCAGTAAGCTGGGAACTTGGCCCGGAATAGGCTTCAGTTGCTCGTTATGTTCTAGCGCCTGCTCACATTCCAGTAAAGCCCGGGTATAGGGGTGGTAGGGTTGTGCCAGGACTTCAGCTGTTGTACCCTGCTCCAGTATTTGCCCGCAATATATGACAATCAGTTGTCTGGTCCAGGCCTTGTTCATATTTAAATCATGCGAAACGATTATCAGCGC
>JABMPO010000223.1 GCA_013203015.1 Fidelibacterota bacterium | reverse complement strand
GTCCTATCCCAATTTCTTCGCCCACATGAAAAATGTTTTGTCCCACTGCTTCCAGCACATTTTTGCAATCCTCAAAGACTTCCTTTTTAGCGGCTGTCATCAGGGTGAGAGTGCCATTGTCAGCCCCTGATTTCCCGCCGCTCACCGGTGAATCAATCAGGTTAATACCCATAGCAAGAATGGGTTGTTCAAGGTCTTTGACCTCTGAAGGATTGATAGTTGCTGATACAATTATCGTAGATCCAGGTTTCAGCCCCTTTAATATGCCAGTTTCACCAAGTACGACCTCTTTAACCTGCTGTCCATTGAGTACCATTATAAAAACAACATCCGAATTTTCGGCGACTTCCTGGCAGGTACCGGCTGGCCTTCCACCCAGTCGAGCCAGTTCATTTAATCGGTCTTCCCGCAGATCAAACCCGCTTAGCTCAAAGCCTTTTTTTAATAAATTTGCGGCCATTCCAATACCCATGTCGCCCAATCCGATAATGCCAATTTTTTTCATATTTATCCTCTTGTGATTAGTAGTTATTTCATTTACAAATATGTATTATTCAAAATAATGATGGTACCCATAAAGTTAACTGGGGGAAGAGGCTGATTAATATGAGGGTCAAAATATTTGCGGCTAAAAATGGGGCAGTACCTTTAAAAATAGTTCCGATGCCCAAACCGGATATTGCCGAGGCAACATTAATACAGGTTCCCACCGGGGGAGTGACGGCTCCGACAGCCAACCCCGATATCAGGATTGCGCCGAATTGAATCGGTGAGATGCCGACAGCCACACACGCTGGCAGGAAAACCGGTGTTAATAATAGAATCGCGGGACTAACATCAATAAAAGTACCGGCAATCAGGATAATTACTACTATGAAGAGCAGCATGATAACCGGCGGCAGATTCATAGATACCATAAAACCAGCTACTGCCTGCGGTACACGTTCGAGCGCCAGAACCCAGATATATAATTTTGATAGAGCAATCACAATCATGATTTTGGCACTGGTTATGATTGCCGAATTAAGACATTCGGGTAGTGTTTTTGTTAGATATTTTTTGTGACTGCCGATTCCCAGAAATATCAAGCCTATAATGAAAGCGTAGGCTACTCCAATTGCCGCTGATTCTGTTGCAGTTGCGATCCCAAAAACCACTGATCCTACGACGAAGATAGGCATTATGAGTGCCAGGCTTGAGCGCTTGACCTGGATAGCAATATTTTTAGGGGTTAAACTGACCTCCTCTTTTGGATACTTATTTTTTATCGAAATCAGAATTGTAATTGCTAATTGGAATACTCCGATCATAACACCTGGAATTAGTCCTCCCAAAAACAATTTACCAACCGATTCTTCAGCAATGATGGCGTAAAGGACCATAGGAATGCTGGGAGGGATGATCATTCCCATTGTGGAAGAAGCAACCGTGATCCCGGCCGCAAAACGTTTGGGGTAACCACGTTTTTCCATCTCCGGAATGAGGACCGCTCCAATAGATGCCGTATCTGATGCAGAAGAACCGGATATACCGCCAAAAATCATACTGGCTAAAACATTGACCATACCTAAACCACCGCGGAATCTGCCAACGAACAACAAACTGAAATCAATCAGTCGTGCAGTGATCTTGGTTTTATTCATCAGCAATCCCATAAGAATGAACAGCGGTAAAGCAATTAGCGCATACATATTCATCCCGGACAAAAATCTTTGGGGCAATATCTGGAGCAACTCGGGCCGGTAGAGCAGGAAATAACTGAAGGCTGACAACCCCAGGGAATAGGCTATCGGTATTCCAAGTATCAAAAAGATCAATAAACTGATTAATAAAATGACCATGGATTTACACTTCAATCCTATTTGGGCTTAAAGCTAATACTATATGAAACAAACAATACAGTATTGCCATTCCGCAGCCAATAGGCACTATTATTTGCGAAAAAATCTGGGGAATGCCTAACACTGCCGTTAAATAATTACCGGTCCTACTGATCCATGGGATACTGTAAACGATCATGGCACCATTCAATAGAGTAATCATCAGAAGATTAAATATATTCACTAGCTTTTTTGGAAAGGGTGGAAGCTTGTCGATAAAGTAAGTGATAGCAATATGTTCTTTTTTCCCGACGATTACTGCAGCCCCAATCGCTGAAGTGTAGATAAACAGAATCACCACTAATTCATTGCCACCAACAATTGTTGTATTAAAACCATACCGCAGAACAACCAGGGTGATTACCATTATTATAATACCTAAAAAGAAAAAACTGATAATAAATTCCATTAACCTGGTAAAAACCCGTTCGCTTTTTATTAGCCACTTCATATTTGCCCCCTAATTCGTGTTGTTAATTGAATGGAGTAAAGAGGGGGGGGATTGAATTATTCATTGATGCAGGCTCTGGCTGCATTAATATCGTCCCAGGTGAAGTAGCCCTTATCAATGAAGTATTGGTAAACAGGTTTGGTTGCTATGCGGAATTTTTCCAGATTTTCCGGTGTTACAAAATTTGTCTCAAGCTTTTCCGCTAGTTGTTTTATGTACAAATCTTCATTTTTACGATTCATTTGATCGCTGTATTTCATCGTTTCCACGGCAACCTGATCAAAAATCTGCTGCAGGTCGGCCGGCAAATTATTATACCAATCAAGGTTAACCATAAAAGGATCCGGGCCGGTGGCATAATTAGAAATCGTCAAGTATTTCTGAACCTCATATATTTTATAATCCCAGATATTGGATACGGCATTATCCTGTCCATCGACCACGCCGGTTTTCAGAGCCATATAGACTTCGCTATAGGGCAGTTGCTGGGGATTAATCCCCAGCGTCCGGGAATTCACAACATAAACTTCCTGCTGGGGAACACGCATTTTAAGCCCTTTTAAATCCTCCGGAGTCCGGATTGGTCTGACACTATTGGTATGCGCTCTAAATCCCTGAGAGATTCCACAGGCCGGAATGTGAAAGCCGTTGGCCCGTGCTTCTTTGTTAATTAGTTTTGTGAAATCGCTACTAATTAGTTTTAACGCCTGATCCCAGTTATCGACCAGAAATGGTAACATGAAAATATAATATTTCTTATTGGCATGGATAAATCCACCACCCCGGGTTCCCTGCAATGCACCGGTTGCAACCATATCCTGGATTTCAAACTCGGTGCCCAGTACGGCCGAAAAATAATTTTCAACTTGTATCCGGCCATTAGTACGCTTTTCAACTTCTGTCTTGAAGAAGATCATCGATTGGCTGCGCGGATGCTGTTCCGGTTGTGAATTACTGTATTTAAAGACGAAAGGTTTTTGACTAAAAAGAATATTGATAAACAATACGAAAGCAACCAGTAGAATTTTCACAACTAGTTTATGTTGTTTTAGCACAGTATCTGATCCTTTTTTAACCATAGAATAACAATTTTCAATTGTTATTCTATGGTTAATAGCGGTTTATTTAATTGAGCGTGGATCCCAGGTTGTGGAAATCTTGAGCTCGGGAGAAATGCCTTTTGCAATAGCATCCCAAGGAACGCATTTAAAATTTTGATTTCCTTTATCATTGAAACCATCTTGGGCAACAAACATACCGTTAGGGAAGGCTGAACCCAATCCAAAATTGGTAACGTCCAGCCCATCGGTTTCCTTTACGCCATCGATAGTTTCACCATCCACGATCTGGAATGTGCCAACGTAATCATTATTGCCAGTTCTGGTGTAGATAACATAAGTGTTATTACCCTGACTGGAAGCAATAAGGTAGCCCGTATTGCGATCCGCATAGTAAATACTCAATCCTTCCAGGTCGGGGAAAATGTGATTGCCAACAGAATCGACCAGAGTTTTTGTTGTCTCGGTATCAGATTCGGCAGCAAATTTCCAAAGGGCTTGATCTTCTTCACCGACATAGAGTACTCCGTGTACATCGTCCGCGACACAACCTTCAGGTTGGGAATCAACCTGTAAGGTGCGAACCAGCTTTCCGTCAACCAAACCCTCATTGTTATCAAATAATTCCCATTGTTCGATTTTTCCGGTTTTATCATTTAGAAAAGCATAAAATTTCCCGGTTTTTGAACTGAAGTACATGCACGAACCATAGACGCCGTCATCCAATCCCAATGGAATATCGCGGGCCGAGACCTTAATCAGGTTTCTGGTGTCAGGATCCACTTTATAAATGGCAATTGAATTAAGGTCCCGGTCTCCGGCTGTGACCAATGCGACCAATTCGCCATTAAGCGGGAAATTATAACGAATATCGACGTTATTCATGCGACCAGCCTTTACACGCTGGATTTCATTACCGGCCAGATCATAGACCAGCAGTCCGGCGCCTTCCTTTTTATGGCTGCCAATGATTGTAGAAAGGGAGGGATCAGTAGGATGTATCCATATACAAGGATCATCTGCAGCATCATCATTACTTGGCACAGGAGCCGTTTCCATGGTGGCTTCTACAGATACTACCGGATCATTAATAATAACTTTTTTACTACACCCCATAAAAGCGATGAGCAGGATTGGTAATAATACAATATTTTTCATGTCTTTCTT
>JABMPO010000222.1 GCA_013203015.1 Fidelibacterota bacterium | reverse complement strand
CATTATGATTGTTGATATTATCATACCTCCCACGACTGCGCGTATCAGTTCCGATGCTGCCACCGAGGCGATTATCGAATTGGTATTTGATGGTCAGCAAAACCTGACTGCACTCCTGGACTATAACGGAATTGTCAGGGGCTCGCAGTTCACCATTAGATATGATGCCACTAATCTGGAACTGTCCTCACCACGGCTTTCTGCTTCGGCAGAAGGAATGGTTGTCAATTACAATGAATCCGAACCTGGTATTCTCAATATTGTAATTGCTGATGTCAGTGGTGGTTCAATTTCATATGCAAATGGCAAGTTAATGACAATACCGGTCAGCTTTAAGGGTAACAATCGGCTGTCGACAATTGTAGCGCTGGATGAATCGATTCTGGTGGGAGCTAATGGTGAGAGCATTCCTGTGCTTACTAAATCAGCCAGTCTGGATGTTCGTGTGCTGCCTACCCAATATGCATTACATCAGAATTACCCCAACCCCTTCAATCCGGATACCGAGATTATGTTTGATCTGCCGGAAGCTGGGCAGGTTGAATTGGTTATTTACAATCTGATGGGACAGAAAGTAGCAACTCTGGTAAGCAATGAAATGGTTGGTGGTTATCATAAAATCCGCTGGAATGGTTTGAGTGATAATGGTACTGCTGTTGCCACCGGGATGTATTTTTATCAAATATCATCTCCTAATTTCCACGCGACCAGAAAAATGGTTTTGCTAAAATAATTCCCTGTAAAATAGCAAATTGTTAAAGAAAAGGGCAGCCTCAGGGTTGCCCTTTTGTCATTTGGAAATATTTTATCCGCCTTCGCTGTAGATCACAGGCTTACTTGTGTATAAATACGTAAACGATTGTTGTGCTATAGAGTGATGTCACCGCCATGCTGAGGCGGATAACCACGTCGTAGCCAAAAGCGAAGACGGGTAACTTTAGGTACTACGGGTTTACCCATGAGGCGCCATACAGAATTATACCTGATGATATAATCCGGATTGTTTCGGAACCTTTATTATTTCTACTGCATTGAATTAGTAAATTTTTGGAGAATAGAATGCGTTACAAATTGCTATTGTTAGTTACTCTTATTACGGCTGTTAGTTTTGCCCAAAATTCAATTGTAGATCAATTCAGCCAGGCGTTGGCTGATGTAGTAGAACACGCCAACCCGGCGGTAGTCACAATTACAACTGAAAGAATTTATCACATTCAAAATCCTTACCAGGGTACCCCATTTGAAGATTTTTTTAAATATCACGGAGATCAGCCGGGACGCGAACAACGGGGGCAGGCGCTTGGTTCGGGAGTAATTGTTGATTCCAAAAAGGGTTATATCCTCACCAACAATCATGTAGTCGAAGATGCTGATGAAATTGAAATCCAATTGATTGATAAACGGGTCGTCATGGCAACAATTGTAGGTACTGACCCAAAATCTGACTTGGCGGTACTGCAGATTGACGCGGATAATCTAACAGCCCTGAAACTTGGCGATTCAGACAAATTGCGTGTTGGCGAATGGGTGATGGCTGTGGGCAGTCCTTTTTCAGCCAACCTCAGCCATACGGTAACAGCCGGAATTGTTAGCGCATTGGGACGATCCAATATTATTCCTGGTTCAAATAATTATGAAGATTTTATCCAGACGGATGCAGCGATTAATCCGGGTAACAGCGGAGGTGCATTGCTGAACATGAGAGGCGAATTGGTCGGTATAAATACTGCAATTGCCACTGGTGGTTATGAACGGGCAAATCGCGGTGTCGGATTTGCGATCCCCTCCAATATGGCTGGTAAGGTTATGAACGATTTGATTGAAAATGGCTATGTTATTCGCGCCTGGCTGGGAGTATGGATCCAAGAACTGGAAGATAAAGTAGCCCGCGCGCTTGATCTTGACACCAGAGAGGGTGCGTTGATTAGTCAGGTTGCAGAAGATAGTCCTGCAGATAAAGCCGATATAAAAACTGGCGATATTATTGTGGCTTTCAATGGTGTGCCTATTAATAGTCCAGCCAAACTACAGAATGTGGTCTCTTCATCTAAACCAGGTAAAAAATCCAAAGTCGAAATTATTCGCGCTGGAAAAAGAAAAACTATATCGGTAGTATTGGAGGAATTACCTCAAGAAGATAACGTTGTTGCAACTCACCAAACTACAAAAAATCATGAATTGGGGCTGGAGGTTAAGCAATTAACTCGATCGTTAGCAGAACAGTTTGATATTGATCGAGGCATTGATGGAATATTGATCACCAGCGTCGAACGGGGTTCTCCCGGTGCTAAGGCTGGCCTGCGCAAGGGAGATGTTGTGTTGCGAGTTGGCTCAACTGAGGTAACCTCAGTTAAGGAATTCAGGAAATTGGCTACTCCTGAGAAAAATCAGATCATATTATTATTGATTCAGCGTGGTAACAATTCCCGCTATTTCACAATAGAATTGGATTAACTTACTGATCAATTGAAAAATCCTCCTGCGGGAGGATTTTTCAATTATATTCGATTATTGTACACGTTGACTTGGTCAAGCTACTTCGCCTAATTTCGCGAGCTAAAATCAAGCCAATGAAGTTTTGTTTATCAAGTCTAGGTTGGTGAAATTTTGAAGATGAAGAATATATGCTGAAGATACGGATACTATAATGATTAAGAAAGTCGATCCCAAAGTTGATTTTATCGCCCAGGAACATGAAATACTGGAATTCTGGAAGGAAAATCAGATATTTGCAAAACGAGTGGCTGCTAATAAAGGCAAGCCCCGCTGGAGTTTTCTCGACGGGCCAATTACCGCTAATAATCCTATGGGGGTTCATCATGCCTGGGGTCGCACCTTAAAAGATATTTTCCAGCGCTATAAAGCAATGAACGGTCACGAATTGCGTTATCAGAATGGCTTTGATTGCCAGGGATTGTGGGTTGAGGTTGAAGTTGAGAAAGAACTTGGTATCAAATCAAAACGTGATATTGAGGAATTCGGCATTGAAAAATTTGTAAACCTTTGTAAAGAACGGGTATGGAAGTATTCCGGCATCCAAACCGAACAATCAATTCGACTTGGTTACTGGATGGACTGGGATAATTCCTATTACACCATGTCCGATGAGAATAATTATACCATCTGGGCTTTCCTGAAGAAATTGTTTGAACGGGGAAAAATATACCAGGGTACTGACGTAGTTCCCTGGTCCGGTAAATCCGGTACATCTTATTCCCAAATGGAAATAATTGAAGGACGGAAGCTGGTTGCTCACGATGCCGTTTTTATTCGGTTTCCGTTGAAAGATCGTGAAAAGGAATATTTACTGGTTTGGACTACTACACCGTGGACCCTGACCTCCAATGTTGCGGCGGCTGTTAATGTCAATCTGGATTACATCAAACTGCGTTCACAGGATGGCTCAATATATTATTTTGCTGATGAAAATCTAAATCACCAGCGTTTGGAAAAACAATTCGGGGATAAAAAACAGTGGGTCGACGGTGTTCCCAAATTAAAAACCATTTCTCAAATATTTAAGGAGCACGGTGGTTTTACTGAAGAGGGCAAGTTAAAAGGTGCTGAAATGGTGGGCTGGGAATATTTCGGTCCATATGATGATCTGGAAGCCCAATCAGTTGCCGGGGGTCACCCATTCGTCCGTGCAGAATTAGAAGCTGCCGGTGTCAATGGTATTAGTTGTCATCGTGTAATTGATGGCGGGAAGGATTCCGAAGGAAACGATGTGGTAGTTGCCGGTGAAGGTACCGGCATCGTTCACATTGCTCCGGGATGTGGCGATATTGACCATAAAATTGGCTTGAAGTTAGGGTTGGTCGATATTGCCCCGCTTGATGGCGAATCGAAATTTATTGCTGGATTTGGCTGGTTGACCGGTCTGCTGGCCACTGATGTGGAAACAACGCAGAAAATCATTGCCAATCTGAAAGAGAATGGATTCCTGGTACATGTTGAGCGTTATCCCCATATTTATCCTCATTGCTGGCGCTCCGGGGATGAGCTGGTTTTCCGGATGGTGGGTGAATGGTATATCAACATGGATTGGCGCGAGGATATTAAAAAAATCGTTGATCAAATCCAGTGGCTGCCGGAATGGGGGCAGGAACGCGAACACGAGTGGTTGGGTAATATGAGCGACTGGATGATCTCAAAGAAGCGATTTTGGGGCTTGGCTTTACCAATCTGGACGTTTGAGGATGGCAGCTTTTTCGTGGTTGGTTCCCAGGCCGAGTTAAAGGAACTGGCGGTAGAAGGCTGGGAAGAGTTTGAAGGGCACAGCCCTCATCGTCCGTGGATCGATAAAGTTAAAATCAAACATCCTGAAACCGGAATGATTGGTACCAGAATACCCGATGTGGGGAATCCCTGGCTGGATGCGGGCATTGTTCCCTATTCAACAATGAATTATATCAGCGACCCCGACTATTGGAAAAAGTGGTTTCCGGCTGATTTTATCACTGAATGTTTCCCCGGTCAATTCCGTAACTGGTTCTATTCCTTGTTGGCCATGTCAACGATAATGGAAAATGTACCACCCTTTAAAACCTTGCTTGGTCACGCACTTGTAAAAGATGAAACCGGCCGCGATATGCACAAGTCATGGGGCAATGCAATCTGGTTTGATGATGCTGCCGAAAAAATGGGCGTAGATGTCATGCGTTGGATGTATGCCGCCCAAAATGTGGAGCACAATCTCCTATTCGGTTATCACCATGCCGATGATGTACGGAAGCGTATCATTACATTATGGAATTCTTATTCATTTTTTGCTACTTATGCCGCACTAGATAAATTCGATCCCACGGTGAATTCGCTTGATTCGAACAACCTGACGATTCTTGACCGCTGGATTCTTTCTAAAATGAATCAATTGATCATTGATTGTCGGGTGGTGTTTGACGACTTTAAGGTTTTTCGAATGATGCGCAAGATGAACCTGTTTCTGGAAGATCTGTCGAATTGGTATATCAGGAGGAACCGCCGTCGTTTCTGGAAAAGTGAAGATGACGGTGATAAAAATGCCGCCTACCAGGTGTTGTATACAGTATTAAAAACGACGATTGAATTAATTGCGCCGGTAATGCCGTTTATTACCGAAAATATTTACCAGAATCTGGTACGAAATTCGGATTCGGGTGCTCCCGAAAGTGTTCATCTTTGCGAGTATCCGGTTGCCGACCTGTCCTTGATTGATGAGCAATTGGAGCAACAGGTAGATGCACTGAGAAAGCTGGTTGAGCTGGGAAGGTCAGCCCGTAATCAAGCCAGTTTGAAAATTCGACAACCTTTAGCAAAACTATGTTTTGTTGAGAAAGATGATACAGTAGCCGAATTCTTAATGGAGCATCAATCGGTTGTTAGAGAAGAATTAAATGTGAAGTCAATTGAAAGGATTTCCAATAGCGATATTCTGATAAAACATATTATTAAACCCAATCTGCCGGTTTTGGGTCCAAAGTACGGAAAATTAATTGGAAAAATTAAAGCGGAGTTGGAAAAATCCGATAGTACTAGCTTGATCGAAATTTTGACAAAGACCGACCGAATTATATTGAATATTAATAAAAATATTATTAATCTTGATCGTGACGATTTATTGATTGAAAAAACTTCTGCTCCAGGCTTTACCGCTGCTGGTGAAGGTAACATGATCATTGGCCTGACAACGGATTTAACGGATGAATTAATTCGGGAAGGCATTGTTCGAGATGCAATAAGACAGGTGCAGATTATCCGAAAAAAGGCTAAATTTATGGTCGAAGACAGGATAAATATTTACGGTACGTTTGATGGACCTGTCGGCGATGCAATAAAGGCAAATAAGGAATATTTTTATAACGAGACACTAACTCAGAAAATAATACCTGAGCAACAATCGGGCGAATATAATGAGGAAATCACGGTGCGCGATTGGCGCTTCAACATCGCTATTGAACGAGTTGAGAAAGGTTAAATAAAGATCATTATGACAAAGAAACAATATTCTGAAAAAAAATTAGAAAAATTTCGTGAAGTAATTATAACTAAAATGAATTCAGTCGCTACAGAAGTGGGGTCAATTCAGGATGGAATTAATACTTCCAAAAATCCCAATGGTGCACTATCACAAGATTCCATATACAGCGTCCATATGGCCGATGCTGGCACTGATTCCCATGAGCGTGAGAAAAGCTTTTTATTTATGACTCGAGAAGATAAATATTACCGAAATCTGACTGTGGCCTTGGAACGAATTGAATCCAAAGAATTTGGTACTTGTGTAATCTGTGGAGAGTTGATTCCGGAAGAACGTATGCTGGAAGTCCCCAACGCCAATAAATGTGTAGCCTGCAAAACAAAGGATAAACTGAATTCCGTATGAGGGTTTTGTATGCTACCGGTACGCTAATCCTACTTGATCAAATAACTAAAGCAATTACCAGGGCTAAAATGGATTTACATGAATCCATTCCTGTAATTCAAAATCTATTTCATCTGACTTATGTAACCAATGACGGCATGGCGTTTGGCATCAATTTCCCGGCCGGTATATATGTGTTTACACTGGTTTCAATAATGGCATCGATCGGGCTGGGCTGGTATTTATGGCAGGTTAGAAATGATGTGTTTTTAATTAGATTGTCCTTAGCGTTTATTCTGGCCGGTGCAATTGGAAATCTGATTGATCGTATTTTGTTTGGTGAAGTAGTAGATTTTTTTGATTTCATGTATGCCGGTCACCATTTTCCCGTCTTCAATATTGCTGATTCTTCCGTTACAGTGGGTATGATTTTCTTTCTTTATTATTCCTTGATAATGCAACCCAAACTAGTGGCAGTAGAAGCTAAATCTTGACTTCGACCAGGCTTAAGGTAACAATCTCCGAAAAAACCAGGCTTGATAAATATTTGGCAGCCACTCTGCCTGAGTATTCACGCTCGAAGATTCAGGATGCTATTAAATCGGGTTATGTTACTGTAAATGGTGCGGCCGTCAAATCAAGTCGGATTCTTGAAGGGGGGGAAGAAATTCTGGTTTCCATTCCTGATGCCGTAAAAGAGCCAAATACAGTTGAACCACAGAAAATGGACTTGGATATTGTCTATGAAGATGATATCCTGGCCGTTTTGAATAAACCAGTCGGTATGGTTGTTCACCCGGGTAAGGGTAATTACTCCGGAACTCTGGCAAATGGACTTGCCTATCATTTTAAAACATTATCTGATATTAATGGTAGTTTAAGACCGGGAATTGTACATCGCCTCGATAAGAATACTTCGGGATTAATGATAATCGCCAAGACCAACCTTGCTCACCATCATTTGGCAAAACAATTCGAGTTGCGTGAAATTAAAAAGACCTATCTGGGTGTTACCTGGGGCGAGTGCGATCCACCTGCAGGCCGAATTGAAATCGGGATCAAGCGGCAGCGTTCCGACCCGACCAAATTTGAAGCGTCGGTGGATGGGAAACCGGCCATAACAGATTATAAATCGCTGAAATCTTTTCGATACCTTAGCCTTGTTCAATTTACACCTTTAACCGGACGAACACATCAGCTTCGTGTACATTCTTCCTATTCCGGATTTGCAATATTCGCTGATGACATGTATAATGGTGGTGTAAATCGCTCAAAAGGTTTTTTACCAGAAGTAACAAAAATACTGCAAAGACTGCTGAAGAATATTAATCGACACGCCTTACATGCCCATCAAATTCAATTTATACATCCCGGGACCGACAAGTTATTGAGTATTGAAGTCCGGATTCCAGAGGATATGCAAAATTTGCTTGCAGAAGCGGCTGTATTTAATGGATGACCGTAAACAACTGTTAATCGATGACTTTCTGGCCTATATATTGCAAGAACGAAATTATTCTGCCCACACAATGCGGGCTTATGCCATCGATCTTAAACGATTTGTCAGTTTTTATAATTCTTATTTTGATTTCATTACAGAGGATTTTCGCAGGATAGATAGAATAGCTATCCGTCATTTCTTAGGTGCGGAATTTGAAGCAGGATTCAGTAGTTGTACGGTCGCAAGACGCTTGGCAGCTGTAAAATCATTTATTAAATATCTGGTCAAATCGGAAGAATTGAGTTCTAATCCAACCATTGGAATAAAAACGCCGCGCACACCTAAATCTTTGCCCAATGTGATACCCGAAGAGGTTATTCCCGCTTTGATGGACTTGCCACCGAACAATACTTTAACCGGATTGCGGGACCGTGCAATACTTGAATTATTATACAGTACCGGAATCAGGGTCAGCGAATTAGTAAACCTGAACTTTGGCCAGATTGATTTTGATAATCAATTGATAAAGGTAACTGGCAAAGGCAATAAACAACGCATTATTCCATTTGGTGAAACTGCCCGTAAAACATTGGAACGATTTACCCGCTTCATGGGTTTTACAAAACTAACACCTGAAAAACAGTCCATATTTGTGAATGGAAAAAAGCAGCGCATTTCAGTTCGGACCGTCCAGCGGCACGTGAGACAATATTTATTATTATTAATGGAAGGTGAAAATCTAGGTCCCCATACACTGCGGCATTCATTTGCGACACACATGCTGAATAATGGCGCCGATATTCGATCGCTAAAGGATTTGTTAGGACACAGTAGTCTTTCATCAACTCAAGTGTATACTCACATTCAACCTGAGAAAATGAAGAAGATTCACCGTCAGGCTCATCCCCATGGAGGCAGCTAGTATTAACCAGATTTATTTTCCACCATGCACTATTCTGGTATGCAAATTGTACCTAAATGAGTGTGCTATAAATACAAATCGAAAACAAAATGAAAGGTAATGTAACATGATAATTGAATTCACTGCCCGTCATTTCAAAGCTCCCAAACAGTTAAGAGAATATGCTGAGAAGGAGATGAATCGACTGACTCGTTATTTTGATCGAATTACTCAGGGACAGATTATTCTTGCTCATGAGAACAATTCGTACACGGTTGAAATCAATGTTTCAGTTCCAAATGACAAGCTTAATGTGAAAGAATCATCAGACAACATTACTAAAAGTATTGATCGGGCCGTCAATACAATGGTAACCAGAGTAAAAAAACATAAAGATAAATTAAAACGCTATTAATTTTTAACAGGGGACCCAAGTGAAAGTTATTCTACCGGTGGCGGGTTATGGAACCCGCCTGAAACCGCATACTGACCATACGCAAAAAGCTTTATTACCAGTGGCCGGGAAGCCGGTACTTGACCATATTATCGATAATCTAGCAGATCATGGAATTGATCAGATTACATTCATAATCGGACATCTTGGTGATCAAATTGTTCAGCATATGGAAAAATATTCCGGTGCTTTCACTTATGTTAATCAGACTGAGCGTCTAGGACTGGGTCATGCTGTTCTGCAGGGATTGGAAGATCGGGATGAGCCGGTGCTCGTGCATCTGGGTGACGCAGTCTACCGGTTTGCATTTTCAGAATTGACCGATCTGCAAACAAATGGAATTGTGGTATTGCCAGTTGATGATCCTGCCCGGTTTGGTGTAATAGCACTTGATAAAAATAAGATCACCGGTTTCTTTGAAAAGGTTACCAACCCACCCACTAATCTGGCGATAATTGGACTTTATTATTTCCCCAATGAGGCTCGCTTAAAACAAGCCATTGAATATTTGATCGATAATGATATTCGCACCAAAGGTGAATATCAGATTACCGACGCAATGGAAGTGATGCTTGGTTGGGGAGAACAGTTTGTTGCCCTGCAAAATGCTGAATGGTTTGATGCCGGTATACCGGCATCTTATCTGGAGACTAACCGGAAATTACTTGAGTCCAGCCATGACTCGTCCCCCGGTGTGGAATACCGGGAGCCGGTTTTTGTGGGAAATGATTGCCGAATTGAGAATTCGATCATCGGACCGAATGTGACAATTATGCCCGGATCTTCAATCAAAGACAGTGTGATTGAAAATTGTATTGTTCTTGATAATTCGGATCTCAACAATATTCAAATTAAAGACCGAATTGTCGCTGGCGATGGTAGCGAATTTTGCTGAAGGAAGCATCGAAGAAATATCTTTGATGTAAACTGAAAAACTGGGTAAAATTAGCCCTGTCGGAATTTGAACCATATTGCACCGACGTTAAATAAGATTGCTAAAAAGGTCAACCAGCCGGTTTAGCGCCGGCTTTTTTTATGCCTGAAATTAAAGAAATATTAAAAGATCGAATTTTAGTACTGGATGGTGCCATGGGCACTATGATCCAGTCGTTTGATTTGACCGAATCTGATTTCCGCGGCCGATTATTCACTGATTCGGAGATTGATTTGCAGGGCAACAATGATGTTTTGTCTCTAACAAATCCGGCAGTAATCGCGACCATTCACCGCAATTATTTGCAGGCTGGCGCTGATATTATTGAGACCAATACTTTTAACGCCAATGCCATCTCCCAAAGCGATTATGGGCTTGCCGATCGTGTATTTGACATGAATTTGGCCGCTGCGAAACTAGCTCGGTCTGTCGTAGATGATTTTTCAGTCAGAACCCCGGAAAAGCCGCGATTTGTGGCTGGCGTGCTAGGTCCGACCAATCGAACAGCAACCTTATCTCCCAATGTGGAAAAACCGGATTATCGCAACGTTGATTTTGATCTATTATGTGAGGCCTATGCAACCCAAGTGGAAGCAATGGTGGCGGGAAAAGTCGATTTACTGCTGATTGAAACAGTGTTCGATACACTAAATTGCAAAGCGGCTCTATTCGCAATACAGGATGTATTAAATCAGCGTGGAGTCAGTATTCCAATTATGATATCCGGGACGATTACTGATGCCAGTGGCCGGACGCTTTCAGGACAGACTCTGGAAGCATTTTATAATTCTATTCGACACGGCAATCTCCTTTCCGTTGGACTAAATTGTTCCCTGGGAGCAAAAGAATTACGTCCCTATATCCGGGAGCTTTCATCCTGGGCAGAAACTTATGTTTCACTCCATCCCAATGCCGGATTGCCAAATGAACTGGGCGAATATGATGAGTCGCCCGAGAACATGGCTGGTTTGATCAAAGAATTTGCTGAATCCGGCTTGGTGAATATTGTCGGTGGCTGTTGTGGTACCACACCGGCTCATATCAGTGCTATTGTGTCAGTTGTATCCGATTTAGTCCCGCGCAAAATTCCCGGAAAATTACCGGGCACCCGGTTAAGTGGTCTGGAACCGCTCACAATACTAACTGATTCTTTGTTTGTTAATGTTGGTGAACGAACTAATGTCGCTGGTTCGGCGCGTTTTGCTCGTCTGATCCGGGAAGAAAAATATGAACAGGCATTGGAGATTGCCCGCCAGCAGATTGAAAATGGCGCCCAGATTATCGATATTAATCTTGACGACGCCATGTTTGATTCTGCCGCTGCCATGGAAAAAATCTTGCGTTTGATTGCCTCAGATCCCAGTATCAGCAAAGTACCAGTGATGATTGATTCTTCGGATTGGAATGTGATTATTACCGGATTGCGGAATTTACAGGGCAAAGGCATAGTGAATTCGATCAGCTTGAAAGATGGCGAAGATGAGTTTTTACGAAAGGCAAGACAGGTAAAATGCTACGGTGCGGCGGTTATCGTTATGGCCTTTGATGAAAATGGCCAGGCCGCGACTTATGAGCAGAAGGTGACAATTTGTCGCCGAGCTTATGGCTTACTGACCCAAAAAGCCGGCTATGATCCAGAAGATATAATATTTGATCCCAATATATTTGCAATTGCAACAGGGATGGAAGAACACCAATTATTTGCAATCGATTATATCAAAGCCTGCAAAACGCTGAAAAATGAATTTCCGACCGCATTAATCAGTGGTGGGGTCAGCAATGTTTCATTTGCCTTTCGCGGAAATAATCATGTTCGTGAAGCCATTCATTCAGTCTTTTTATATCAAGCGATAAAGGCAGGAATGAGTATGGGGATTGTAAATGCCGGACAACTTGCCATTTATGATGACTTAATGCCTGAATTGAAAAAAAGTGTTGAAGATGTCATCTTGAATCGCAGTGCTGACGCAACCGATAATCTGATTAAGATTGCCCATGATTACCAGTCCATAGCAAAAAAGGAAACTGAGGTAAATGCCTGGCGCACAAATCCGGTTGAGGAGCGTATCCAACATGCAATGGTAGAAGGATTGGCTGAATATATAGAAAGCGATGTTGCTGAATTGCATGAGCTAACCGGATCGGCCTTAGGCATTATTGAGGGGAATCTCATGTCTGCCATGCAGATTGTGGGCGATCAGTTTGGCACTGGCAAGATGTTTCTGCCCCAAGTAGTAAAAAGCGCCAGAGTAATGAAAAAAGCTGTTGCCTACCTGATTCCCTTTGTTGAGTTGGAACGCAAAAAATCCGGGGCGGTGCAAAAATTCAGGGGAAAAATTATTCTGGCAACTGTCAAAGGCGATGTCCATGATATTGGTAAAAATATTGTCAGCGTTGTACTGGGTTGCAATAATTATGAAATTATAGACCTGGGTGTAATGGTTGCGGCCGATAAAATTATTGATGAAGCAGAGCGACACAAGGTCGATATTATTGGCCTCAGCGGCTTAATAACGCCTTCTCTGCAGGAAATGACTGTAGTTGCCGGTGAGCTGGAACGGCGTAGACATAAGATTCCGTTGATGATTGGCGGCGCAACCACATCTAAAATTCATACAGCCGTCAAGATTGACCCGCTGTATTCCGGTCCTGTAGCCCATGTAGTTGACGCCTCGCGCAGTGTTGATGCAGTTGGTCGTTTGTTAGCTGCACATAGCGATTATACGACACAGCTCAAATCCAATTATCAAAATTTAAGAGAAACTTATACACAGCGTAAACGTGTTAAACCGTTGGCTACGCTGGAAGCAGCGCGCGAAAATGGATTTAAGCCTGACTGGTCGAAATATGAGCCGCTGTTGCCGGTTTCTTTGGATCGAAAAACAGACACCAATATTTCGTTGCAAAAACTCGTTCCCTTTATTGATTGGACACCATTTTTTCACGTTTGGGAGTTAAAGGGGAAATACCCGGCAATTTTTGAAAATTCCAGCTATGGTGATCAAGCCCGGGAATTGTTCAAGTCCGCCCAGGAGTGGTTAAATAGAATTATCTCGGATGAATTATTGGTTGCCCGTGGGGTAATGCAGCTTTTTCCGGCTAATTCCCGCGCTGATGATATTGTCATTTACAGTGCTGATGATAGCTCGCAGATCGCAATGGTAATTCATAATCTGCGCCAGCAGACAGTCGGAAAAAAAGAAAATCTATTTTATTGTCTTAGCGATTTCGTTGCTCCGGTAGCTACGGGAAAACAGGATTGGATCGGTGCTTTTGCTG
>JABMPO010000221.1 GCA_013203015.1 Fidelibacterota bacterium | reverse complement strand
GACGAACCTCTGGTGCACCAGTTGTCCTATCAAGGGCATCGCTGGGTAGCTATGTTCGGTCAGGATAAGCGCTGAAAGCATATAAGCGCGAAACCTTTTCCAAGATTAGATCTCCCTACCGTAAGGTAATAAGGTTCGTTGTAGACTACAACGTTGATAGGCCATAGGTGTAAGTACAGTAATGTATTCAGCCGAGTGGTACTAATAAGCCGAACGGCTTTACCAAATTATTATTTTTAGCGAATTCTACCTCATCAATCCCAAAGATTTCACCCGGTGATTATGGCGTAGGGGACACACCCGTTTCCATTTCGAACACGGAAGTTAAGCCCTACTGCGCCGATGGTACTGCGCGGGTAACCAGCGTGGGAGAGTAGGTCGTTGCCGGGTAACTTTTCTAAGGACTATCATTTGATGGTCCTTTTTTTTGCTACTGAATTCATTGCCAATTGCACTAATCTGGTACTTAGGGATGTGTTTGACAAATAAAAATATTCTTTATATTGATTATACTTAATGCTTAAACTAAATTGAGCTACGGAGGCAATTGCTTAATGATATTAAGTCAGCGTAAAACAGGTACAACCCAAATACTACTACTACTTATGGTATTATTACCCGTATTCGGTTTTGGCCAACAGATTCGGGTCAGTTTGGATCCACCGGACGATTCGGGATTTATAGAATATGTCGCCTATTATTTATCGGGTTTTGATATACAGGCAGGTACATCAAATTTTGAATTTTTTAAGTATCGTTTGGTATCCAATAGGTATCCGGCTGATGTCAAAATTGAATTTACCCTGAAAGCCCGCTCACCATCTTTGGGGATTCCGAACCCAGAACAAATCATGCGCGTGGAAACCAATCGGTTTAGAATGCCCAGCCATCCAATACAACTGAACAATCGCGATCTATCAAATAATACATCTTTTCTTTATGATCAAGCAAATCCACCAAACGCTATTCCAGTACATGTTACAACTTTTATGGATGCACCCAAACTGGATGCTTACATCAGTTCAATTATTACCAGTGGCAAGATAGTGGATGGAGATTATATTTTTACCATTAAAGTGCGCTCAGGCAGTCCCGGTTCATCCCTTTCATCAATTCATGAAATTACCAAAACAATCCGGGTCCAATCACCCAATTCTATTCAGCTCCAATCACCGGGAGGGGCTTTGGCCGATACGGTCCAGAATGTTATCTATACAACCTATCCCCTATTTATGTGGAATACCGATCAGTGCAATACCTGTCAATACTTTATCCGGGTGGCTGAATTTGACCGTAGCCGGCATTCATCATTATCTGAAGCAATTGAAGATGAAACCATGTTGCCATTAGTCCAATCGATGGAATGGGCTCCAACAGATGTTGCCAACAGTTATCAATATCCTCCATCAGGAACCAGACCATTGATAACAGGTCGGGTCTACGTATGGCAAGCGCGTAAGACTTTCCTTACCACTGCAGGAACTGAAGCAATACTTTCGTCAGTCTATGCCTTCAAAATTGGTGATGTATCTGCACCCAGCAGCATGCAGGTAGCATTGCATCCGCTGCTACAAACATTGGCTGGTTCACTAAGCGATTCCCAGTACGAATCTTTCTTTGGAACTAGCGGAGCATTGCACGATTTTATTCCCGAAGGGCCATACTGGTTGAATGGCAACACCATCGATGAAAACAGCGTCAATTATATTCTATCCCAAATTGCCAATAATAATGTAACCGTAACCGGGGTGAGACTAGAATGAAAATGAAAAACGCATTCCCGGTCACAACACTGGTAGCATTATTCCTGATCTTCGATTTATTGATCGCTGCTGGCAGAGTCGCAGTGACGACAAAAGCAACCGGCGAAGTGGAATTAATACGTGCTAGTAAAGCCGCTGTCCAATTGAAACCCGGGACAGTCCTGGAAGACGGTGATATGATAAAAACCGGATCCAATGGGTATACAGCATTGATTTTTATTGATGACAAATCGGTCTTAAAAATCAAAGGTAATACCGAACTTGAAATCACAGGAAAACGATTGGATGCCAATATTTCAAAAAAGATAAATATGGACCGGGGAACGCTACGAGCTCAAGTAACAAAACAGACGAAAAGTGATTTTGTTATTCAGACTCCAACATCTGTTGCTTCGGTAAAAGGAACTGATTTCTGGATGATCTCTGAT
>JABMPO010000025.1 GCA_013203015.1 Fidelibacterota bacterium | reverse complement strand
TTATTTCGTACCCCAGTTCTTTGATCAATCGTATGACATCACCCGGGTTGTCCCGGTTCAAATGGGTGATTCGACCTTCGTAAAAACAAAGGATATGGTGATTTTTGCCGATGAGGAATCCAATATGTCGTTATCCGGCCTGTACGGCGCCGCTGGCATTGATGTATTCGGAATTGTAAATCTGAATGCTTCCTACAGTAGTATGGTCAAAGATTCCATTAAGTTCAACAGTTTCTATGCCGGACTAGAGATCAAACCGAATCTAATTCCGAAGTTGAGCGAAGCCCGTGCTTACTATCAGCGGAATAATGACGCAAACCCATTTGATTTTGCCAACCCATCTATAAATACCATTCTTGGTTATCGCGTTGGTTATGAAATCGCACAAGGGGTCAGTCTGATCTGGGATTTCCGCCAATTTTATCGTGATGATGGCACCGGGGACTTGAAATCGATAAAACAGACCACTATTGAAACGGCATTCAATCTGTAATTGATTAAATTCGTGCCATAATTATTGTTCGATCCAAATAATTTTGATTAACAGAAAGGATAAACTGAATATGCGAATCAGTATAGAATATTGTAGTGCGTGAAATTTTTTACCCCGGGCGGCCAGTGTGGCTACCGATCTATTAAATAAATATGGAACTTCTATTGAATCACTTACTTTGATACCATCTGATGGAGGAGTTTTCGAAATTCAAAACAATGATCAACTTGTATTTTCAAAAAAGCAATTGGGACGGTTTCCTGAGCTGAATGAGTTATTCGAGCTATTATAGTAGATTATTTAGCGTCCTGCTATTCATTAGCGGTTCTTGTTTCTGCCAAACGCCTATAGTGGTTACATTGAGCGCCAATGTGGGCTCCACAGTTGATGCTGAAGAGAACCTGATTTATAACATATTTCCAAACGTAACCGGATTTAAATCGGCTCAAATTTTTGAACTGAAAATTGATTTATATCAGGTTAGAATTGCTTATTTGAAAAACGGGGCTTTATATACTACCAAATTGAATTTGTCCTTCGATAAATTTATGGCGCTTAAGCATTCGGTAGCTAATCAGCCGCCGATCACCGATGAAATGCGTCGCTCGATCTACGAAGATCTGGATTATTTACGAACCAGCGAGATCATCAAATCGATTCCAACCGGTCAATTTGTAATTGTAAAACATATCAGCGGTAAAAAAATTCGTGGTATTTTACTGCCTTCTGAGGATACCCAACTGAACTTACAGACGACAGTAAATTCGTTTAGCATTCCCTTCCACGAAATTGATGAAATTGCCTTTCGCTCCGCATCTGAGTCAAAATCTAAATGGAACAAGTGGCTTTATTTCGCCGGAGCTTCCGGCGGATTGGCACTAGCTGAGATTTGGAATAATCAAAAGTCCCCGCAAACCGAACTGGTCTGGCATTATCGATTCCTTGGAATAATGACCGGATTGTTGGGAGGACAGGAGCTAATTGAGGCAATTAATATTATCACCAGTCCCAAAAATCTATTTAAACTATCACCGGAAGACATTAAAGAATTTGGTGAATTTGAATAACAGGAGGTTATATGCCAATACCTAAAACAACTCGTAAACCAAAAGATGAACCAAAACCTGAATCGTCAAATTATGTCAGCTCCAAGCTGGGGACCATTCTGGAAAATATTGGTTCGCAGTACGGTGAGTCATTGCAAAATGAATTGTTGAATCGACTTGAACGCACCATATCGGATTTCAATGATGAAGTAAATGAGATGATTGAGGAACTTCAGCATCGTTCCCTGGAGAGACAGGAGCGATTGAAAAATTTATTAGAGCAAGCTAGCGAGGAAACCCCGGACGAACCGGTAGCTGAAGCCGAAGAAGAAACGACCGACGAGCCAGCGCACGAAATGTCCGAATGGGAGCGACGGCTCGAAATGTTGGAAAATAAGAAATAATCTAAGCCGCTCCTGGTTTCACAGAAAACACTCTGTTTCAGGTAATTTATAGCCATGCCCCTGCGGCGCTATCCAGCCGGAATTGTAATTATCGCATTCACTGCGTTGCAGATTTGTTTTGGGCAGACGCTACATCGCTATAAAGACTATACCGAATTAAAGAAAAGGGTCTTTAGTTTTACCAAAGTTGAATTTATCACGGTAGAAGGTGAGTTTAACGACGCGATCGGTACTCTGGAAATCCCGGATTTTACTGCAGATAGTCCGCCGTATGTGGCAATTTATTATAAACGGAATAATTCCCAATGGTTTACTGAATCGCTGTATCGCAAACGCGTGCGTTTCAGTTTCAGGAACGGCGTCATTAAGCTTGATCGATCTAATTTCTGGGACTGGATCGAACTCGATGAGATTAAGGTAGTAGTGATTTATTGATATTAAATACTGAATTTTTTGGAATCTTTTGGTTAGGCCTAAAACTCACCATACGTGTAAATTTGCCGTTGCTCATTAATGTAAAAATGGCAAAATGGGGCCGTAGCTCAGTTGGGAGAGCGATAGAATCGCACTCTAGAGGTCGAGGGTTCGACTCCCTTCGGCTCCACTTCTCTGATTTTAAGGG
>JABMPO010000220.1 GCA_013203015.1 Fidelibacterota bacterium | reverse complement strand
CGGCAATGTTGATGTGATCACGCTGGAGCACATGAAAAAAATGAATGATCAGGCAATCGTCTGTAATATCGGACATTTTGATAATGAAATCCAGGTTGATCCGTTAGACGCCGATCCGCAGATTAAACGGGAAGTGATTAAACCTCAGGTTGATCGATATACTTTCTCCGATGGCCACCAGATTTATATGCTGGCGGAAGGTCGTCTGGTTAATCTGGGTTGCGCTACGGGACACCCCAGTTTCGTCATGTCCAATTCATTCACCAACCAAGTGCTGGCGCAAATCGCTCTGGCCAAGGACAAACCCCCAGTGGGAGTTTACCGGTTACCGAAAGAATTGGATGAAGAAGTGGCGCGTCTGCACCTGAGTCATCTCGGAGTTACTCTGACCGAAATGACAGACAAGCAATCGGATTATCTTGGTATTCCCAAAGAAGGTCCCTATAAACCTGAGCATTATCGGTATTAAAATCCATCCAAATTGGGTAAAAACACTCCGTTTTTTGCGGAGTGTTTTTTTTATGGTAAAGATCATAAAAATTCGTGAACTTTACCCTGTGAAGTTATGTCCATTTATCTTGCCAACTTATTAAATGTGGGCGGGACAGAGATCAAGCATAATAATGAAGATCAATTAATGAAGAAATCCGGGCACAAAATTTTCAAATCAACAGTATTAGTTTTATCTGCGGTATTAATTCTATTGATGATCAGTTGTGATTTTCAAAGTCCATCCGATTTTGAAATGCCAACCTGGTTCATAAATCTGACAATTCCGCTGGTAGAGGAAACTTATCCATTGGGCGGAATGGTGGATGATGAACAAATATTTGCCACTTCCGATTCACTCGGAATGCAGATTATTTTCGAAGGAAGTTTGCCTGACACTTCAATTGATGAATCATATTTACAGGTTCCGGTAAACCAGACTATTGATTTCGCTCAGGATCCGGTCTACTCACCGAACATGGCCTTTTCCTTTGATACCTTAATATCTATCGAAATACCGTTTGCGCCTAACAATCAATTTGTTGATGTGGATTTCAACACGTTCGATGTTCCTTCCGCCACCGATAATCGAATATTTAAAGAAACCTGGAATCAGATAGCCTCAGCCTTTGATACAACAATCAGTGTTGATATTACAATACCATCAGTCAATGCTGATGATTTACCGGATTTTATCACAGATGTTAAAGCAATTGTAATTACAGCAGATTCAGGTACCGACTCAAGCTTATTCCAGTCCACTATCCTCAATAATGGATTGCCGACCGCGATCAGGGATGTAGAATTCAGTTTGTTAACTGACCCGAGTATTCCCGATGACACTTTAGCAATGCACACTAAGGCTACGGTGGAGAAGGATAGTACATTTAATGAATACACCCTGATTGGCGATAAACAACTTATTGATAAAATACAGCTGAATTTTGGCTTTGGCCTGGAAGAAGAAACCGTGCTTGACACGATTACGATTAATGCCGGTGATTCAGTCAAAGTTAATCTGACAATCCGAATCAGGATTGCCGGTGTGGATGAAGCCATTGTGGAGGTCAGCGAATATGATCTTTCGCCGGAAATTCCAGCCATCGAATTTCCATCCGATATTGAAATCTATTCCGGTATTTTTAAAGATCCGTCATTTGGATTAGATGTCAATGAAATAGCCATCCGAAATCTACAGAGTACCTATCTCTTCGATATCGATTACAGTATGAATTTTCGCAATTTTCTCCCGCCTGCCGGTGAAGATTCAGTAAAAATCAGCACTATTTTATCCCGGGACAGCTCGGCTTATTCACGCACCTTCGATCTGGATGGTTATACTTTTGCCAATCCGGTTAGTCCTGACAGTGCTCTGAAATCGTTAATTATTGATGTTGTGGCAATGCTTAGAGCCGATACGGCGGCAATAATTCCATTGGATGGATCAGAGTTTGGTAGTTTGACACTGGGCGTTGATGTGCAGGAACTGCATTTTGAATCACTGCAAGCAAATCTGATCCAGGAATTCCCGCCCACGGAACAGGAAATGGCGGGTATGCCGCAAGGATTTTCCGGCATGGCTTTCACTGACGTGCAGATTGAATTTATCATGAAAAATCAGATTCAGCTGCCGGTGATGCTGGATCTTGATATGATTGGTATAAACACTTTTGGCGATTCCTCCATTGTTCGTGTTCAGGCCCAAATGGGTAGCCCGGATAATGCCATTGACACAATTAAAACTATTATCCGTTTGAGTCGTGACGGAACGACTACCCTAATCTATGATTCGCCGTCAGATTCTGTTGCATCAGATAGCACACTTGTGCCACCGGGACCAGGCGAGTCGACAATCGTGGATTTATTATCATTCAATCCTGAATTTCTGATGATTAACTCGACCGCCCGGATCGATGGTCGTGGAACGATTGTAGTGGGGGCTTCCATCGGTGGCGGATATCGATTGATAGCGCCATTTGAAGTAAGAATGTCACCAATGACATTTATTCCGGTTAATGAATCGCCCCTGGAAGAATGGGACTATGAGCTGCGCAATAAAATTCGTAGTGGACTTCGCAGCGCTTCAGCGGTTGCTCGAGTAACAAATCATTTTCCGGTGGGCGGCGATATTTCTATTTTGCTTTCCAATCAAGCGAACTTCCCTTTAGATAAAAGTCGCAGCAATCTTGATAGCATGGCTGTTGCCCTGGGAATAGATATTTCTGCCGGCGATAGCCTGTATGTTGTTAATGAATGTTCAGTTCTCGATCCATCTTTTGGGGCCGATTCATCTATTTATATATTCAATATTATGTCGGATTTTTCCGAATGCGTGGACGGAGTTTCCTATTTTGTTCGCAGTTCCACTTCAGGAGTTGATACGGTAGTGGCCTATGTTGATACATTATTAAAAATTGTGCTACCCGATCCCACCCTTATTAATTATGATTCGGATAACGATGATCGCCGCTTAGTCGATATCGCTGGTGATATTGTCACTTCCAGCATCATGGATCCAGCCAAAATTCAATTAATGACCAGCGCCGGTGACCATTACACTACGCCGCGAATTCATTTAAATGGATCGCCCATTGATCCGATTACCGGCGATACTTTACCAGTATTTTTAGCTCTGAAAGATTATATTACCATTAAATCTTTTCTGACTTTTGAGATCAGCAGTACTGGTTTGATGGAATCGGCTCCCAGTGAACTGGTGATCCAGTATCCTAATGGTGGTGAATCTATCAATGTGCTCGATCCGATCACTATCCGCTGGCGAACCTTCGGTAAAGTTAATACTGTCAATCTGGATTATTCTTATGGTAGCACTGCGGATATTGAGGTTGATGACGATTGGACTCCGCTTGAATCCAATTGGATCGCAATCGCCAATGTCGATTCATTTATCTGGGATGCCTCGACGATCATTCAAAATATCCCCGGTAGCATGCGCGACAGTGTTCGGATACGTATTTCTGATGCTGGATCAGATATTAAAGATATGAGCGGTTGGTATTTTACCCTCAAAGAAGTTTTACGTTCGATTACCGGTGTTACCGGTCCCGTTGGCTTGAAAAGCGGGGGTAGAAAATGATGAAAGTTTACCTGACTAAACTGCTCCTGTTACTCGTATTGACAACCAGCCTGTTGGCCCAGGCCAAGCGTGATCCCCGTGTGGTGGGACTGGCCGGCGCCTACGGAACTGTTGCTGACGGTATCTTTGCAGTGGGTTACAACCCGGCCCTGCTTGCGCTCCAGCAGGACAAACCATTTATGCTCCAATTATTCGGTTTCGATTTTGGAATGGTCAGCAATTATATATCGTTGGGTAATCTGAATACTATCAGCGGTGATACCCTCACTACCGAGGACAAAGACCTGATCCTGCGCGACCTTGATAAAAGCGGTGGTCTTCGACTTTATACCGACATTCATATGCCGATCCCCAT
>JABMPO010000219.1 GCA_013203015.1 Fidelibacterota bacterium | reverse complement strand
GAAGCGCTGATCAATCATTATGATGCTGCACCGAAGACCGTTTACCTGCTCGGCTACAGATTTGATCGAACTTTCCGTCAGCGGGAATTTCATCATCCGGTAACGGTAATTCCCTTGGAATTACATTACGGAATTGGATTTTATGGTGGAGCAGGTCAAAATAACAACAGCATGCCAGGTAATTGGATTTCATTTGAGCAACCGGTAGCGGAATTATCCAGTGTCCAGACCCAGCGTATTTATCATAGATTAGATCTTGACCTGTTAAAAACTAACCTGAGCTATTATATATTAGGTGCCAGTTGGGTTGACATAAATACTGGTATCAACCTGAGCTACAGTACAATGTTTGGGGCACCGGATTTACCTGCTGGCCAGTGGGGAAATGTACAAACCAGTTGGAACGTTGGTGAAAAGCAATTTAGCCCCAGGATTTTGGGAATTGGGATTAGCAATTCGATGATAAGCCAATGGTCGGATTGGTGGTTTATTAATTTGCGGTATACCTATGGGGTTGCCAGTGCAAAATTTTACCAGGACGGTGACAGCGGATATGATTCTGAGCCCAGTGGTTGGGGGTCGGCCGTTAGTTATGATCTGGGAGTGCGATTTATTTTAGATCCGGGAGAGAAAATTCGTTATTCATTTGGATTGGATTTACATCATGATTACACTAAAATAAACCGAATTGATGATCCCGGCGATGTGACCCCGATCAGTAGATTCACAATGACGGGTTATGGATTATTTTTAACGCTGTCGGCTTACTATGGTGGCAAGCTCAGCATGGGTGATCTTGGGAAAAAATATTATTATCGGCGCGATTATGTCACTGCCCGGGAAAAATTATCTGATTTTCTTGAGCAGAATCCGCAGCATGCTAATCGACGGCGAGCAATAAAATTGATCAATCGATGTAATTTGAATATACCGGAGCAATATTACCGGGAAGGTCGCCAGTTTGAGGCTGAGGATCGTCCTGAAAAAGCGCTGGAAAGATATCGATTGGCTGAGATAAATGCTGATTCTAATCTGATACTGGTGATTTATGCCGCTTATGAAAGATTAGCTGAAAAACCGCTGGCTAAGGCGGCTGAATTATCAGGTTTGGATCAAGTCCAGGCTGCTCTTGATATGGTTACTTCAACTGCCGATTATTCGAGAATGGGACGACAATTAGTACCAGCCTATCAAGCTCGGGCGGCAATTTTCCGCGGAAAGGCAGCAATGAAATATGGATTTTATTCCAAAGCATTGGAACAATATAATCTGGCCATGGAGTTGGACCCAAGTTTGGGAGTAGAATTAAAGCAGCTAAAATACCAGGTAGCTGCCGCACTCATAGGAGAAGCAAATGAGGTTGAGGATCTGGCGGCTGTTCAACTGGCAATCCAATCACTGGAACAGGCTGAGGAATTAATAGGCGGACTTGGAAAAACCAGTTCTGAAATTCTGGAGCAGTTAAAAGAACGGTTGTCAATTTATGAAGCCGGCCGAATCCAATTAGAAATTGATAAACGAATGACCGCTGCCCGGGAAAAATTACGTCGTGATCAGGTTTATGCTCAAGTCGGGATGACAGTGCCGGATATCCAGGCGTTGTTGGGAGAACCAATCGAAATTGTATATAAAAGTAGTGCTGACGGTGTGGATTATCAATTATGGATTTATCGTCTTAACAAGACAGATACACTGGAACTGTCATTTCAAGATTATGTCCTGTTTAAAATTGAGCGTCCCTGAAATAAGTTATTAAAAAAAAGCCACCCCGGAAAGGATGGCTTGATATTAAATGTATTTGACTGGGCTATAGCAAATGGGCGTTTCTTGATACAAACGAAATTTCCTGAGCAATTACTTTGATAATACCAGCAGTCGGTACAGCCAGCAACATTCCCAGGGGACCAAGCAGTGTTCCGCCGATCAGCAAAGCAATCATAACCATTAAAGGATGCAGTCCAACACTTTCACCAACCAGTTTGGGTGTAACAATATTGTTGTCCAGTTGCTGGACGATAATGAACATCAGGATAATATCGAGAATGTAAAAAGGTGAAGGGATAACAATCAGTTTATGGGCGATGGCAGCTTCATTTCCCAGATTATTCATAATGGCAATCAGAATCGCTGGTACCATCCCAACAAACGGACCTACCAGCGGGATTAAATTTGCCAGACCGGCGATAATTCCAATAAATATCACCAGTGTCAGGTTGGCACCCAAAGCGTTCAGAATTAGCAAACCAATGATTGACATGACGGCAACGCTGGCGGCGGCCATGAATTGACCACGTAGATAATTTGAAACCTGACGTTCAATATTGAAAGTCAGTCGCAAACCAACTTCAAAATATTTATTGGGAATGAAATGTACCATGGAGCGTTTGAAATTGTGATAATTCTGCATAACGATGATCGTAAAAATGAGCACCATTAAACCGGTGAAAAAGGCGCTGCCAATAGCCCCGACCAGATCACCGGCCACGGAAATCAGATTCTGGAAATATGTGGTAACATTACTAGCAAGACCAGTTAACCATTCTGTCAGTTCATCGCCCTGGGGTAAGATAGCAGTAATAAAAGCGGGCATTTTAGCAAATAAGCTTGCTACCAGGTTTTTGATAATTTCTTCAAAATTATATTTAGATACCTGCTCGATGAACGTTTTAGCCTGGCCGGCGAATTGAGAAATAAAACTGCCAATGAACAGGCCGATACCACCGGTTACCGCCACAGTAATAATCAGGACACCGAATACTCGCTTACCAAGTTTACGCTCCAGTAGATCAACACTGGGTAGCAAGACAGTCGTGAACAGGAAAGCGAAAACCAGCATTATTACAACAGAAGATATATAGGGCCATATTATTGTCAGACCATAAATCAATAAAAGTCCAACAGCAAGGCGGTAGAACTGAGACCAGGAATCGGTTGGTTTAGCCATCAGAAGCCTGCTTCTGTGCTTCAGTCAATAAATTATTAGTATGCCGCAGTCGTTCCACAACTACTTTTGCCAGGTTGAGTAGTATGCGATTGCCAAGATCAGGGTTGCGATCCAGAATGGACATTAAATCTGATCTGAAAAATCCCAGCAATTCCGAGTGGTCGACTGATATAGCTGACGCGGATCGAGGTTCGGCATCCAGCAGCGACATTTCGCCAAAAAAATCACCTTCATCTAGAACTGCAAAAACATTGCGGCTACCGTTGGCATCTTCCGCGTAAATTTCCACCCCTCCGGACAAAATGATGTACATTCCTTCCCCCGGAGCCAGACGTTTGAAAATGAATTCTTTTGGTTTATAAGTCCGCTGATGAATCAATTTCTCGATTTCGCGAAATTCGCGATTTGAAAAATCTTCGAAAATAGGGACTTGTTTCAAAGTTAAGACTGTAGCACTTTCTTCTTTTTTCCAGCCTTTGAAAATATTTTCCCATAATGCGCTTTTCAAAATACTCTCCTGTTATAAATCAGTTGAAAATAGTCAGGGGTAGTTGATATGTCAATGTTAATTGTTTTAGAGATTGAAACCCGTTGCCGTCTCGTAAGAATACAAGGTATTTTCACAGGTTGTGAATAATTATATTATCAAGATTTGCCTGCTATTCTGTTCAATCGGATTGCTGGCACAAACTAATCAATCCAGTGTTCAGGATTATCAGGAAGAGATTGAATATCAGTCCCAGACTATTGAAAGCCTGAAAAAAGAACTAGCAGCAACCCAACGGCGGATTAGAGATGAGATTCAAAAAGAAGAATCCGCTGTCAAGCGTGTCTCCAGTCTTGAACAGGAGATATCTCTGCAAGATCGATTAATTTCCGAAATAAAGAAGGAAGAAAAAAAAATAGGACGAGAAATTAATCAGGTAGAGGATTTAATCGGGGCAAATCAAGAAAAAATGACTTTGTTGCAACAACGTTATGCCACTAGGGTCGTTAACATTTATAAAAAAGGGACCCTGTCATCCCTGGAACGAATCTTAAGTTCCAATTCCTGGCGACAGGCGATTTATCGCGCTAAATATCTGAAAATCATATCTGATCATGATCGAACACTGGTCAATGATTTAGTGGCTGTAATTACCGAAATCGAACGGCAGAAAGTTAATTTGCGAATGTCGCTGCGTAAAAGTCACCAGTTAAAATCCGATCGCGAACGTCATATCACCGATTTGCGGGACGTCCGGCGTAAAAAGGAACGGGAACTGGTCAAGATCAGAGATAGCCGGGGTGAACTTGAAAAGCAATATCAGGAGCAGGAAGAGGGCATAAAACAATTGGAAGCGATCCAAAAGCAATTACGGGATGCAGTGGAATCAATTCAACGGGCCGAACGTATTAAACGCCAGCAGCAGGAATTGAAACTTGCCAATTTCGAATCGTTGAAAGGAAAATTACCCTGGCCGGCGGAAGGTCGGGTTGTCACTAAATTTGGTAATCAGTGGAACGCCAAATTAAAGACTCGCACCGAAAATCCAGGAATTGATATTAAAGGACAGCCGGGCTCACCTATAAAATCTGTGAAGGATGGCGAAGTTACAACAATCACCTATATTCGTGGATTTGGTACCACAATAATAATTGATCACGGTGGCGGTTTTTACACCGTTTACAGTCATGTATCCAATATTAAGACCAATGTTGATGATAAAGTTTCTGTGGGAGATGTAATTGCTTATATGGGGGATTCCGGATCAATAAGCGGCGCCAAATTGCATTTTGAAATCTGGGGACAGGGCAGCAAACTCAACCCGGAAAAATGGCTGGTTAAATGAAGCAATTCATGCCCGCGGAACTGCAACCTGTAATCTGGGATCGCTTGCAAAAAGTTGTGGCTGGTGGGAGAATTGGTAGCGCCTACCTGTTTTCCGGTCCGCCCGGCAGCGGAAAAGAAGCTCTGGCAATTGAATTTGCCAAATTTATCAATTGTGAAGCCGATTCCGGTCAGTCTTGTGGTATTTGTCCTTCATGCCAGCGCATAAATAATCTACAGCATGAAAACCTGACTCTGATTTTCCCACTGCCTCGCGAGGGCAGTAGCAGTAGTAATGATGATCCGTTGAAGGGATTGAGCGGGAAAACCCTGACAGCGATTAACGAAGCGATCAAATCCAAAGCCGAAGATCAATTTTACAAGATCAAAATTCCCCGTGCCAATACAATCCCAATCAGCGCAATCAGGGATATACGAAAAACCGCCTATCTGAAAACGGCGATTCAGGGACGACGGGTAATCCTTATTTTTGATGCTCATTTACTCAGCACCGGTGAAGGCGCAACGGCTAATGCTTTGCTCAAGATTTTGGAAGAACCTCCTCGCAATACCAGTTTTGTGTTGGTTACCGATAATAAAAGTCAGTTGCTGCCCACTATATTATCACGCTGCCAGCAGCTGGATTTTCCACCCTTGCCGGAAAAGGTAATTTTGGCTTTTCTGAATTCTGAAAATGCGCAACTGGTGACCGGAATGGCCCTGGGGAATATGCATCTGGTGCGTAAACTGGCAAATCTAAAATCTGATGAATTACTGAATACTATTAATAGTCTGACAAATTTGATTCTGAGGAAAGATGGTAAAAACTGGCGCGAATTTGTGAACAATTATTCGCGTATGGCCAGCGGGGAACCAGATCAGTTTCGATTTAATTTTTGCCTGCTGCAATTATGGTTTCGAGCCGCTTACCGGCAACGGGTGGGCCTACCGGACGCCCTGCATAAAGACCTCTTGTTACCGGTCATGAAGGAATTTAATAAACTATACCCCGCTATTGATTATCTGGCAATAAATGAAGCAATTACCGATGTTACCAGGGCACTGGCACGGAATTACTATATACCGTTAACTTTAACAAATTTTTTAACTACTGTTCAGCGGCGAATGCAAGGCCGTTGATTTCTTTTTCACTTAGTACCAAAATTTAAACAAACGAGTTTAGCATGGCGGACAAGCAAACATTTTATATTACGACACCGATCTATTATGTCAACGACCGACCCCATATCGGGCATGCCTATACCACAATTCTGGCTGATGTACTGGCCCGCTACCACCGTACTGCCGGTGCTGACACGTTCTTTTTGACCGGACTCGATGAGCATGGCCAGAAAGTCCAGCAGGCGGCTGCCGAGCGGAATGTTACACCTCAAGAACATTGTGATAGAATGGCACCCCATTTTTTGAAATTGTGGGATAAACTGCATATTCAAAATGATGATTTCATTCGGACTACCGAAGAGCGGCATAAAAATGTCGTTCAGGAAGTGCTGCAGAAAGT
>JABMPO010000024.1 GCA_013203015.1 Fidelibacterota bacterium | reverse complement strand
GTGTTAAGCACGCCGCCAGCGTTCGTCCTGAGCAAGGATCAAACTCTCCATTGTATGTTTGATTTTCCTGTGTCGACTATGTGTCCTAATTGACGTTTGGACCACGCATACCAAATTTTCAAATAACTTTAATTAGAAACGCTGCGTTTTCTCTTCTTGCGCAGCCCCGGAAATTAGAGTCCGTTTTACAACCGAGTCAATAAATATGTAGAATATATTTTAAAATATCTCCGGCTCATCCAAGTCGACAAACCCGCTGACCGGATACCGTTCTATAATATAATCGATGTACCTTTGCAAGTTATTGTGATTAGTTGCCTGAACGCTGGATACTGCTTTCCAGATGCTGGCAGCATATACTCCTGATGCCGTCAATACCACCGGTATCAAAATCCCGGAATTTGATTTATAGGCATATCCGGCAATGATTAAACCATAAAAAGAAAGTGCCGAAGCAGTTGCAGAATCCCATTTATCAAGATAAGCAAATCCACCCCCGGGAATAATGGATGCCAGGGCTGCAATTACGGTTTTTTTACGGGGAACCTGTTGTATATCTTCAATCGCCTGTAATAATGGTCGGGCCAGGCGTGAATATCCACGATTATTGAACTTAGCTTCAGCGGCTTTTATAGCTTGCCGGGCGTCTTCCCATTCCATTTTATGTAAATGCACATAGCTCCGGAAAATGATATCAAAAGGATCACTGGCATTCATTGTCAACTGGAGTACGGTGTCATATTTTTCCTCAGCAACAAATATGCTTAACATGTGATACCAAGCCAGGCGGTTTACCTCATTAGAACTATCTGAAATTTCTAATACACGATTAAAATACGATACTGCCAATTGAGTCTTACCGGTCAGTTCGTAACAACGGGCAATTCGGTAAGTAATCAGCGATTCGATTGAATCACCCGGAAATCGGTACAGGTATTGGAAATAACCCAATATGGCGCGATCATACTGCTCCTCAGAATATAAAAATCCGCAATATGAAATCAATTCATCTCGCTGAAATGAAGTATAATCCCGCCATTCTTTTGCCGCTTGTTGAATAGCATAATTGGGGGTTTGAGCACTGACAATCACAGCGCTAATAACTAATCCCAGTTTTATTAATCTAGTCATAAAAAAATTCCTCTGCCCGCAAAACAGACAGAGGAATTTAACGTTTTTGGATAATCTTTTAACGATAACTATCTAAGGAATAACATTTTTTTCCGGGCAACAAACTGGCTTGATTTCATTTCATAGAAATACACACCCGAGGCAACTTGCTTACGATCGGAATCAAGGCCATTCCATTCGATTTCATAATTACCGGGAATGTGTTCAGTATTTAATAATGTCCTAATCCTCTGTCCAAGCACATTATATATATTGATTCTAATATTACCGGCTACTGGCACAGAATAAGAAATTCTGGTGAAAGGGTTGAACGGATTCGGATAATTCTGTCCCAATTGAAATTCTTGAGGTATAGTGGCTGAACTCAGATCAGTCCCGAGAAAAATATTAATATTTACCGGATTTAAAGTATCTGGATAGGAACAGACAACGTTTAAAATGCTTGGTTCTTTAGATGTGCCGGGGATATTGCACTGACCAATACTGAAAGCGATGCTATCGGGAAGTGATGTAATTCCGCTGGGAATGTTGTAGGTAATGCGGAATAATTCACCCTCCAGACCATCACCGCTGGTCTGAGCACGTGCTGTACTGTAAGCCATAACCTTTACATAGTCCACCAACTGGTTAGCTAATAAAGTCATAGTTTTGGGAACGCCATTATCGTCGGTGACATTCTCAAGCTTCGACCCTTTCTCTATCACTCCACCATATTCAAGCAAACCGGGCACATTATGGTAAAGATCAAGTTCAATTCCACGAACCGGTTCATTATCTACCATAATAACAGATAATATTAAAGTTGTATCCGAAGCTTCCAACATCTGCCCAAACTCAAGACAGGCACACAATCCTGTCGCAATTTGTTGGCCGTAAGTAGGATTAGGCGATCCATCCGGCAACATGGTACGTAGGTCAATGTGATATGATGAATCAGCCGGACAATCGATGGCAAACGCTAGACTCATTGCCATTAATAATATCAGTGCCAATCGTATTCTATTTCTTAACATCTTTCCTTTACTCCAATATATTGGGTGGTGGAAGCTAAATGTTCCACCTGTTTTTAATCAATCACAATTTTTTCTTTATGTCAATAGCGTGTGATACTATTTTACCAGCACCATTTTCTGTGTGTGGGAATAACCGCCGGCTACAACCTTAAGAAAATAAACGCCTGACGGAGCAAAACCGTAATTCATTTCACGGCCATTCCAGTGCAACTTATGAATCCCGGCTGCCAGGTCTTCATTTAATAATTCCGCTACCCGGCGTCCGGTAACATCAAATATACTGACTGAAACACGGCTATTCTCCGGTAATTGAATCTCAAATCGAGTATCTGGATTAAATGGATTGGGAAAATTATCGCTGACCGAGAATTTAGTGGGAATCTCGGCAATATCAGTTTGACTTTCTATTGCCAGAATCGCATCCTGAAAATATCCGGTACGGCGCAAGGAACCCCTGAAAACATTCCATGAATCACCAACTCCCATGCTGTATTTGTAGTCGAATATATCTAACCCGTTGGAAGTCCCCACTAAGATCTCGAGATCACCGTCGCCATCAATATCAAAAATACCAGGAGAACCCTCAACCGCGCCTGAAGTCGTAACCGGGAAATTACCCACAGGGTTGCCATCCAAAGAAAAAGCTAACACTTGACCACCTATATGGGCACAGACAATTTCAACAATTTCATCGCCATCCAGATCGACAATTACCGGCGAGACTGAGATTATTTGCCCGACATCAATTGGCCAGCCCGCTAATTCCGAATCAAGGGACAGGTTATAAGCGTGCAATTTGCTGTCATAGCCACCCCAAAAAATTTCAGGATAATTGTCATTATCAACGTCATGCAGGGCAATACCGCCACGAATATATCCGGTTGTGGTGATTTCCTTGGCGATCGTACCATCATGGTTATAGATATAAAGTGAGCCATCATCGCTGCCGATTACCAGTTCGAGCTTTTCATCACCGGTCAAATTTGCCAAAACTGGTGCGACATTAATCCTATTTCCAGTGGTATAGGGAAATCCCGCTTTGATCGAATCCGCGGACGATACTGCAAAAATATTATTATTCCAGGTTCCCACGACTACATCGATAATACCGTCATAGTCTATATCACCCACCGCAGGCGCGGCCATGATTATCTCACCAACATCAATCGGATACCCGGAAACATCAGTACCGTCATGATGTATTGCATAAACCGAACCACTTTGGATTGGTCCGCTCAGCAAGGTTGTTCCAAATATTATTTCAAGATCGTCATCTCCGTCCAAATCCGCTAAAGCCGGGGTACCGTAGATATAACCGGTGGAAGTATAGGTCTGCTGGATTGTACCATCTCCCTCAATAATATAGAGATTTTTATCTTTTGATCCGAAAACCAATTCAATATCACCATCGTTATCCAAGTCGGCTGCAGCAACACTCGACCTGATTTGATTTCCCACAGTCAACGGAAAACCGGGTAAAATCTCACCAGTGGAACTCACTCCATGGAGTTTAAAATCATCAGTTCCAAAGAATATTTCTTTGTTTCCATCGCCATTGATATCCACTGCGATGGGCGATGTTTTAACTGGTGCTCCGGTTGAATAAGGAAAATATCTTTGGTTCAAGCCCAGAGCAACCGTTATCAGCTCATCATTCACATAAAGATAGGGTTCCTGGCCGGCATATAATGTCACTGACAATTCAACGGAACCGGTTGCCGCGTCCGGATCAGCTTCAATCTGAAATGAATCGAACAGACTGAAGGATGATTGACCAGCAGGAATATCACCATTAAGGTCAATTAAATTATCGAGCACTGTTATTCGGGGATCGCTGGTAGAAAGGATGGCAAAAACAGCAGTTGCAGTTGCCCATCCGTCTTCATTAATCAATATTGGCTTCAATTTAACAGTTTCACCAGGATTAAAAATACCGTCCCCATCAGTATCGTTTTGCAGATTGACTTCACCAACTATGAGACTTGGATATAGTCCACCGGCCAGTGCTTTAAAAATATTTAACCGACCGGAACCTAGAAGACCGGTCATACTCTCGGTATGCGAACTGGCATCACCATCATTGCGTACTGGACAATTACGATCCATATCTGAAAAATAATCGGTAGAATTGACAATTCGATCTTCAATCCAGGCTTGAGTTTCATCAGGGAATTTGGACCATAACAGCCCTACCGCCCCGGCTACAATTGGTGAAGAAAAAGAAGTCCCCGGTACGCTCTCATAGCCATCGTTTAAATCAGTTGTCCAGATTCCTGATCCGGGAGCTGCCAGATCGACAGTCGTACCGGCCGTAGCCCAACAGCCGAAGCTATCATTCACATCATCGGTTGCGGTTACCGATATTACATTATCATAACCGGACGGATAATGTGGATCCGTGTTGGTTGGACCCATATTTTGATAGCCATTACCAGCGGATGCGACAATAATCGAACCATAGGTATTATGGGCTACATTAATAATGCTTTGGCTGCCACCATTGTAGCCATAGCCGCCCCAACTGCAATTGATTACGTCGGCTCCGGCCTTGGCGGCGTATAAAACACCACTATAACCACCGACCAGATCGCCATTGCTGTCGTTGGTAATTTTAACCGGGATAATTTTTATACCCCAACCCACGGCAGCGATTCCTATTCCATTATTGGTTACCCCGGAAACGCAGCCAGAGACATTGGTACCATGATCTGGGGCGATGCCGACTGTAGGCGGCGTTGGATCGTTATCGCCATTGGTATGGACACTGCCTTCAGTATCCCAGCCGATCAGATCATCAATATAGCCATCGCCATCGTCATCGATGCCGTTTAAATCACCTGGATCAAATATCCAGGTGCTGCCCGATTGGATAATTGTAACGCCGTTATTGTTGGTGTCTTCTCCAAGATTTTGCCAGATATTTTCAACCAGATCAGGGTGATCCCATTCAACACCCGTATCGACTACTCCAACTTTGATTACGCGGGTAGAATCGACACCGGGAATCTGTCCACTGCTAATATCCCATAAATCCCAGGCTTCAGTAGCTTGAATATTTGGTAAATGCCATTGCTGAGTAAAAAGGGGATCGTTGGGATTATAATCGGGTTT
>JABMPO010000218.1 GCA_013203015.1 Fidelibacterota bacterium | reverse complement strand
CCGGTTATTTCTATAGCTGAGCGCGAACCAGTTGTACAAACCGTGTAGTTATCATCATTATAATATTCATAAGATGAGCTGTCGCAGTCCAGCCAGATATAAAGCTTTGTGTCGAAGTCAGAAGCGCACAGGGAAACCAGGATTGACTCGTAAGCATCATCAACTGCGAAGCTGTACCAGACAGTCTCACCGGAACCTAAAGCGCCTGTTGCCTCTACGCTGTTGACAGCACCGTAGTCAAGGGGATCGTCACACGCTAGACCCGGGGGAAGAGTAGTAACAAAACCAAGGTCAAGCGTGAAGGTGATAAATTGCGGTGTTGGCCAATTGGATACGATAGCATAATAAGTACCTGCTGTTACCGGCGCATAGCTGAAAGCACCCCCGCTAGAGCCGGTTCCGCTGGCAATACAGGTTGGCGAAGCATCGGGACAGTCATCCAGAATGTGCAAACCGGCATAGTTGCCAGCAACTGAACCAGACAGGTAGCCGTCTTCAGCCAGGGTGAATTCATAAACGATATCGTCGCCGCCCATGTAACTATTGTTGCAGGGCGAGGTACCATAATCATCTCCAAAACCTTCGGTTGTGCCCGCCAGGGCAACAGCGGGGAGAGTCAAGGCGATTGGATCGGCGCAGATCGAACCTTGGGGTGTGGTTGGTGTTTCAACAACATCATCGGCATCTCTGGGATTCACCGTAAATGCGTCATAATAATAATTGACTACGCCTACAACATCATAGTTTGATCCGACAGTTGCTGCAGTCTCTGCAGCTGAAAACACCTGATCATCAACCAGTGCGTCTCCACTGCCATCATCCAGCTTGAATGCCCAGTGATCAGTGCCTGCGTTGGTTGAGACTGCGGTACATTCACCGAAAATTGTCGCCAACATGCCTTCATGTCCTTCCGCCAAAGTATTCGTTACAAGAACGATGGGGGCTGGAAGGTCATTTCCTGACGAGTTAACTGTAATATCAGCAATGCTTGCGATCTGAGTTAAACCGTTGTATTCACCGACTACACCTTGCACGGTGACATTGTCTCCAAGGGCGTATGCGCTTACATCACCGCTGACGTAAATATAAATACCAGAATAGTCCGCAGTGCCATCCTGCATATAAAAAGAGTAAGACGTTAATGCTGTAATTATTCCACTGGTCTCAACATATTCATCTGCATGCTGTGAAGCATCGCCACCTGTATCAGGTGTTTGAATTTCAACAATTGTATAGGGATTGTATGTTGGTGGGGCGACTTCGTTTGTAGTACCGGGGGTACGTGTGGCCGTAATGTGCCAATCTGTATTGGCGTAAGCCGCACCTCCTTGTCCATCAGTTACTCTTGAAGAAGAACCGGCGCTACCATTTGTGATTAATATACCGGCTAATCCAAACTCGGTTTCCAGACCAGTATCTGCTGCAGTCCCGTAGATCACAGCATCTTCTTGAGTTGCTCCAGAAACAGCAGCTAATTCAGTGCCATATACAGCACTACCAGGGAAATCAGCAGCAGCAGCTCCTTTTACTAAAGCAAGTCCATCAACGCCATTCTGGAAACTACCCCATGTCGCAACCTGGTCGGCAGTATAACCTTCAACCGTTGTAACACCGGTTTCGGTTATTACGTAAAACCCATTTGCTGGAATAGTTCCTGTTAGAGCAGTTGCTTGGTATGCTTTATCATCATATCCATTAACAAATGCCAAGACATAGCCTGCTGCACTCAAATCAATTGCTGAAGCTGTTGAATTATAGAGTTCAACATATTCTGCAGAGGACGTATTTGTATCGAACTCGTTAATAACAATATCTGGAACTGGAACGGCAAGCGGAAGACCGGCGGGTGCAGCTACATAATTGTCGGCTGTAACTGGTTCGGTGCCATCAGTCTGTCCATTTAACGTGGATAGGGTCAGTGGGCCATCGTCCAGTGGGGGAAGCTCAGTATTGTCTTCAAATTGGAAATAAAAGACTGTGTTGGCATCGCTTCCCAGTGGTGCCGTGGTTGAGGGTGTAAAACCGGCAGTATCATACACGGCTACATTTGAAAATTTTAGCTCATCAAATATTGAATTGGGGGCTGCAGAATACCAACTATCCTGTCCTCCAACTACAACAGGAGTTGTACCCTCGGTTAATGCGAGATCAGCTCCTGCCATTTTAACACCATCGGCAAAAATCAGGGTTCTGCTACCTGCCCTGACAACGGCAACATGGTGCCATTCGTTTTGTGAAAGGACTCCGGTGGATATTATAGTGCCACCATTAAGATCAAAGCGAATGCTACTGGAATAAATAAAAAGCTCCCATTCGTCCGCTCTATCGGCAATAAATCTTCCTGAAGCGGCGGCATCGTTCATGTATACCCAGGCTTCAACCGTAAAATCTCCTGTAACGTCCAGAGCCGCGTTATCGTCAACACGAAAACAGCCAGCGGCATCTTGACCAAGTGAAAAATCGTTAGTTTGACCAAATGTAACGGTCAACGTAATGATGGTTAAAATTAATGTTAGCTTGCGCAACATGTAAACCTCCTTAAGGTCTTTTTGATTTATTTTAAATCTTTGTCGGATATCCGTATTGGGGTGCATTACACCCCTCCCATTGGTGAATAAGTGAACCCAATATATAAAACAGTTCTTTTGTGTGTCAAGAACTCAATTGATTAAAATTAATATACCGAAGCAAAGGGAATGCGCTGTGGTTCGGGGTGCAGTCAGTATTTACGCAGAACCCCAACTACCACCCCGTTTACCGCTACCCGGTCTGGGCTGTAAACCTGGGGTTGCAGGGCGCGGTTGGCCGGGCGTAATTCCACCAACTCGTTACGACGGTACAGGGTTTTTATGGTGGCGTCACTGTTGTCGATCAAGGCGACGACTGTATCGCCTTCCCGTGGCGTACGATAGCGGTTTACAACCACCAGGTCGCCATCGGCAATGTGCTCATCGATCATGGACTCACCGCTGACCCGCAGGATATAATGCTCTCCCGCAGAGATGAATTCCGGCGGGACCTGAATATATTCCGGATTTTCCACGGCTGCGATTGGCTGCCCAGCAGCTACTACGCCAAGAATTGGCAGGGTGTTTTCAGATCTATCTTCAACTATTTCAATTCCCCGGACCCGGTTGTGCTCCTGAGAAATTGCACCCTTTGTTTTCAGAGCATTAATGTGTTTATAAACCGTACCCTTGGATTTGAAACCGAAGCGATGGGCAATTTCATCAAATGTTGGTGAAAAGCCGTGCTCGGCAATGTGTTCTTTTAGAAATCGAAGAATGCTGGACTGTTTTTTTGTGAGGTACATGGCGTACAGAGATAGTACGCTGGAAATATATACTAAGTCAAGGGAAAGGTCAGTTCCTGTTTCAATTTCGTTACTAATTGTTTAATCCGGGGCTCGTTTTTCGAGCGTCGCTCAATACTGCGACAGGCGTGTAACACTGTTGTATGATCCCGTCCGCCGAAATGCATTCCCAGTTCCATCAGTGGTGATCCCAGGATTTCCCGGCTCAGGTACATGGCCATCTGACGAGCTTCAACCAAGGGTTTTTTACGGCTGGCGCTAATCAGGTTTTGCTCGCTGAAATTGGTCGCCTCGGCAACCCGGCCAATGATATCCTCGATGGTAAGTTCGGTGATAAATTGTTTACCCAAACGATCTTTGACCGCTTGCTTGACCATTGTGATATCTATTTCACGGTTGGTCAGCGAAGAATGGGCCAGGATTCGAATAATAGTGCTTTCCAGCTCGCGAACATTGTTTTTGATATGAGTAGCCATGAACTCAACGATATCATATGGTAGGTCCAATCCATTCTGCTCAGCTTTGTCCATCAGAATTGCAACCCGCACTTCAAAATCCGGTGGCTGAATATCCACCGCTAGCCCGGAACGGAAGCGCGAAAGGAGTCGATCCTGCAAACCGCTCATTTCGCCCGGGTAGCGATCGGCAGTCATTACAATTTGCTTGCCGGATTGGTATAATTCATTGAAGGTATGGAAAAACTGTTCCTGCGTTTGCTCCTTATTCTGAAAAAACTGAATATCATCGATTAACAGCACATCAACACTGCGGTAGCGCTTGGAAAAACTCAGCGTGTTGTTTTTCTGAATTGAGGAGATAAAATCAAGTGTAAATTTTTCACTGGTGGCACAGATCATTTTCAGATCCGGATGCAATTGCGCGATGTGATTTCCAATGGCGTGCATCAAATGGGTTTTACCCAGCCCGACCCCGCCATAGATAACCAGTGGGTTAAAATTTGGTTGACCTGGGTTTTCCGCCACTGAGGTTGCGGCTGCGCGGGCAAACTGGTTGTTGGCGCCTTCAATAAAACTCTTTAGGGTGTAGCGTGAATTAAGTTGCTGGGGGGTTACGGGGGGTTTTGGAACGCCAACTAACGACGCGCCGACAATATCGCTGTTTAATTTTCCGCTTCCTGGTGAAACGGTATATTTTACTTTGATATCGTCTTGAAAATTGTCCTGTAATATTCTTTCAATCAGCGTGGTGTAATGACTTTCAATCCATTCAAAGAAAAACTGGTTGGGAACCTCCAGAATTAATTCGGTGTCGGTCATTCCAATCGGAGTAATTGGATCTAACCAGGTGCTGAAGGCGTGTCCCGGAACAGCTTTTTTAAGCAGCTCGCGGGCGCTATCCCATAACGACTCGTGTGTTATTGTTAAGTTTTCCACAGGTTGTCCACAAACACCAAGGTTTAAATTTAACCTTTATATTCTATTCAAACCAAAGATCAATTCACCGAATTGTCCGGGTTTAAGCTCATGCTTTTCCACGGTTGCCTACACACCATAAGTATTTATATTGTTTCACGTAAATCTTTTTGTTTATTTTCCCGGGCTTAAAATGGAGTGATAATGAAGCGAACGTTTCAACCAAGCAGAATAAAACGTAAGAACCGGCATGGGTTCCGGGCTCGCATGGCTACGGTCGGCGGAAGAAACGTGCTGCGCCGGCGTCGTGCTAAAGGACGCAAGGTTCTATCGGCATAATAATAAAAATTCTTCTTAGGTTCCAAATACTTATAGATAAAGCACTGCGGACAATCGTCTCAGTGCTTATTCGCATTTATAAGCTGTTTTTGTCGCCTGTATTGGGTAGTAGCTGTCGGTTTCAACCCACCTGTAGCAGTTACGCCCTGGAGGCCTATCGGGAGCGCTCGTTTTTCACCGCCACCTTACTTGTTATTAAACGAATATCAAAATGTCATCCCTACCATTCCGGTGGGTATGACCCCCTGTAAACATGGATAGAAATACAGTAATAGCTTTTTTTCTGATCGCATTAGTCATTTTCCTGTGGCCCCTTTATACGAAATACGTAATGCCCCAACCTCCGGCCACCACGACGACAACCACTACGCCTCGGGAAGCCCCCGTAACAACTCCCTCGGATCCTTCTCCGGTTTCGGAACGAGCTCAGGTCCGACAATACGAACCGGAAGAATTAACGACTGAGTCAATACTGCCTGAGGCCGACGAAACTTTTATTGCCATTGATCATCCCCTCTATCAAGCTGTCGTTTCTAATAAAAACGGTGGGTCAATCGTTTCTTTCAAATTAAAGAACTATCAAAAATTTGATTCAACTCTGGTTGAATTGATTAACGGAGAGAACTGGAACAATCTATTGCTATCGTTTGTCTCATCACTTGACGGGCAAGAAACCAGCCTTGACAACCACTGGTACACCGACAATACCCTTGAGACTATTAATGTTAACCGGGAAGTTTATCTATCTTTTTATACTTTTTATAATGATCAAAGAGTTGAGAAAGAACTAATTTTTAACCCTGATTGCTATAAAATTGGTATCGAGACAAATCTGGCCTCAATAAGCGCTTATGTCTCCCAGGGATTATTTTCCATTGGCTGGCCCAACGGTCTACCTTCCACCGAAAAAAACACCAAAGATGATCTGACTTATTTTAAAGGGTATGCTTTTTTAGGCGACGATCTTCATACGCCGCGTGCTAAAAATGAATTAAAAATGGAGCGGCTCATCGGGCAAACCAACTGGGTCGCAGTGCGAACAAAATATTTTATTACGGCCCTAATACCGGAACAGCCCGCCCCATCTGCTGAAATCGGCGGTATCGTCAAAAATGGCGGGAAGGCCAAACACAATGTCTATTCGGTGTCCCTGCATCAGAGCGCCCAGGAACCAAGCCTGATAAAACTTTACCTTGGCCCACTGGAATATAAAAGAGTAAAAGGTCTTGGCGTAGATCTGGACAGGGTAATGAATTTCGGTTGGTCTTTTATCCGGCCCATAGCCAAGGGTGTCCTGTATTTACTATCAAAGATGCATAAGTCTATCCCCAATTACGGAATAGTCCTGATAATCTTTGCTGTTTTGGTAAAAATCCTTGTTTACCCCCTCACTAAGAAAAGTCACCAGTCCACAAAAGAAATGCAGGCGGTTCAACCTTTGGTGGCTGAGCTGAAAGAAAAATATAAAAACAACCCCACCAAACTAAACCAGGAAACCATGGCTCTTTATAAAGAACATGGTGTAAACCCCCTTGGTGGTTGCTTGCCCCTGCTCCTCCAGATGCCTTTGTTGCTGGCCCTGTTCCAGGTCTTCCGGTCAACGATAGAATTGCGGGGTGCACATTTTGTGGGATGGATTACCGATCTCTCCAGCCCGGACACTATTTTTTATCTGCCATTCACCGTTCCCATTTACGGCGATCAGGTCAGCGTGTTGCCGCTTGTAATGGGTGTGTCAATGTTTATCCAGCAAAAAATGATGCCCACCCAGGCTTCCGGCCAACAAAAATATATGTCCTATTTCATGACTGGCTTCTTTATATTGTTATTTAACAACTTCCCTTCTGGTCTGAATCTATATTACACCCTGTTTAATGTTTTGACAATCTTGCAACAAAAATACCTAACCCCCCAGCAAGCGCCATCTGTGATTACAGCCGGTAAGGGTAAAAAAGCTGGGAAGCCCCAAAAAAAATAGCTGATTATGGTGGCAGCCGATACAATTGTTGCCACGGCCACCCCGTTTGGTGTAAGTGGATTAGCTGTTGTTCGTATTAGCGGACATTCTGCATTAACCATTTTTAGTAAGGTTTGCGGTTCTAAAAATAATCCCTGTCCTGAATTTATCCCGCGGCAGGCTACCCGAGTAATTATCCACACCCAGGGCACACCTGTCGACGACGCTATCGCCACCTGGTTTAAAGCCCCACGCTCTTATACAGGCGAAGATGTTGTGGAAATATCCTGTCATGGTAGCATGGCTATAACCGAGGCCCTGGTGGAGGAAATCTGCACCCACGGTGCGCGAATCGCGGAAGCCGGTGAATTCACTCGGAGGGCTTTTCTCAACGGTAAGCTGGATTTGGTTCAGGCCGAGTCAGTAGCGGGCTTGATAAACTCTCAATCCATCGAAAGCAGCAAGCTTAATTACCGCATGTTACGCGGCGCGCTATCAGACAAACTTCACGATCTCCGTAACCAAATAATCGAGTTATTGGCAGAGGTTGAGTTTGAGCTTGATATCTCCGAGGACGACCTG
>JABMPO010000217.1 GCA_013203015.1 Fidelibacterota bacterium | reverse complement strand
TTCGGACTAACTGAATCCTGTCCCGTGACGCATATTAATCCCTTTGCCGATGGCGAGCGCAAAATTGGCAGTGTTGGAATCCCCATTTCAGACACCGAATGCCGGATTGTAGATATTGATACCGGTACCGAAAATGTACCAGTGGGAGAATCTGGTGAATTAATCATGCGGGGACCACAAATCATGGAGGGCTATCACAACCGCGAAGATGATACTGCAGCCACACTACGCAACGGCTGGCTTTTCACCGGCGATATCGCCACCATGGATGAAGATGGCTATTTCTTTATTGTTGACCGCAAAAAAGACATGATTATTTCCGGCGGCTTCAATGTATATCCCCGGGAAATTGATGAAGTATATTACGAACATCCCAAGGTGATGGAAGCTTGCTCGATTGGTGTACCTCATCCCAAACGAGGTGAATCCGCCAAGCTGTTCATCGTGTTAAAAGAAGGCGAAACGGCTACCGAAGAAGAGATGCTGGAGTTCTGTCAGGACAAACTGGCCAAGTACAAATGGCCAATGGCCGTGGAATTTCGGGATGATTTGCCCAAATCCGCCGTTGGTAAAGTTCTGCGGAAAGAACTACGCGCCGAGGAATTAGCGAAAAAGTAATTATACAAGGATGCCATCCCTGCCAGGGATGGCATCCTTAATTATATCAGTAGGGACAACACAAAAGTGTTGTCCCCACAAAACCCTTACTGTTTCTCTAGATAACGCGTCGTAAAATACTCGTCTTTCACATTTGGATTGAAAACAATATTATCCATCCGCATGATTGACTTGCGGCCGTTCTGAATATTTTCCATGATCATCTCTCCAGCCCGGTACTTCCCATTCTTTTCGTCGACCAGAATGATATTGTGGTTGGTCTGTTCCTTAAATGGTTCATCATAAAAATCATAAAAAATTATCCGGCGGGCTACAAAATCATTCCAGCTCAGCCACATGATCTTCCGCGAGAATCCGTTATCATCGGCAATTCCTTCATCGTTGGGAACGACTTCCACTTTCCAGCATGGTTCTCCATCCGTTTCTTCTACACCCAATAAAGTATAACTGAAATTATCGGTGTCTTCAGCCGCCATATCGGCATTGCTGAATTCCGATCCCATGAAACTTTTACCCTTGTCAGAACTGACAATACGGCGCGTTTTTCGCAGGGCGGGCAGATAGATCCACATGTCGTCATCGCCTTCATCATTGTCAAAAATGAGCATCCCTGTGCCCCGCACATCCGCTGGCTCCAGAAAACGGATTATGCGCTTATCGACTTTTTCCTTTTCATAACGCCGGGAGGCGGCGGCAATCTTGCGAATTCGCTCACGACCTTTTTTATCCATAATGATCAGAGTACCAACATATTCCGATCCGGACAGGGTCTGGTTATCCCGGGAACGATCCATAATTTTATCAACGCTTAACTCCTCCTGCCCGAGTAACGGATTATCTATGCCAAATATCAACAGACTCATCAGAATCAGTGTTGTTTTCATTGCAACCTCTGCATAATAATTTTTAGCATTGTACTAATGCGGTTCCAGAAAGCGTGGTTTCCAAACCAGGCACAGGGCTGGCACCAGTACCAGGGCGCCAATCAGGCAGGTAAAGATTGACATCACCACCAGGAATCCAAAGAATTTGATCGGTGGAAATAATGATACTATCAGGGCACCAAATCCCACCATAACCGACAGTGCATTGAAGGTTATCCCGCGGCCGGTCGTGGTCAGGGTTTTTAGCACTGCAGCTTGGTATTCTAAACCTTCCTGACGCTCCCGGCGATAGCGCCACAAAAAGTGGATCGTATAATCCACCCCGACGCCAATCATAATCGAAGATAACATAGCCGTAGCAATATCCAGCCGTACGCCGAAATAGCCCATCAGACCAAATAATAGAATCACAGCCATCAATAGGGGGACTGCAGCCAGAATACCCGCTACTGCGCTGCGAAAAAGCAGCATCATCATAAGCGTAATTATTAGAATGGCCGCTGCCAAAGAAATCATCTGCCCGCGGACAACAATGTCGGATAATTCAGCCGTTATCAGACTCTGCCCACCTAACCGATTGGCGTCCCGGTCACTCTCCATCAATTTTTTCACTTCCTTAATCACCCCTTTTATGGCCGAAGCATCGGGGTTGCGCAGCATTATTATCAGCTGGGCATTCTGATAATCAAAATCGACAATTTGTTCAAAATCATCCGGATTGCCGCTCATATTGTATAATTCAATATATTGAGCCACCGCCTCCCGCGAATTGGGAATCTGGTCGTAGCCAGGCTCGTCCGGATCGTTCAAAGCCCGACTCATCGCCTTAATGATTGTAGCAATCGAAGTGATATTGCCAACATCCGGCAGCTTTTCCAATTCAAACTCATAATGATCCAATCTGCGCAATAAAGCCGGGTCTTTAATATCACCGGAGATTAAAACCGCTAAATTCTCCGAACCACCAAAATGGGTGTTGATCAGATCGGCAGTCTGCCGAGTGGCATGATTCGCCGGGAAAAAATTGATGATATTGGAGTCAACTTCTAAGAAAAATATTCCACCGGCAATAGTAATAGTTAATACAATAGCGCTGCTGACAATGCGGCGTGGATATTGCGCCACCACCCGACCGAAAAATAGCAGTCCACGTTCCAAATTAAAACGCTGCTGCCGTTGGTCGGCCAGGACCGGCCGGGGGCGACGCAAAATTGACATTAAAGCAGGCAGGAAAAATAAGCTTAATAGTAAAGCATAGGCAATACCAACCGCCGCGGAAACACCAAGTTGTTTAGCCGGCACCATCAAATGAGTTAATAAGCATAGAATGCCGGCAATTGTGGTCAGTCCGGTGAGTACAATCGGCTTGCTTAGACCAGCGAGAACAGCTTTGACCAATTCCGATTTAGACCATAGTTTGCACTCGGCATTTAATTCTTGATAACTCGCCACCAGATGAATGCCATAATCATTGGCAATGGCTATTAGCATCACCGGCAACAGAATTGACAATATGCTCAATTCCCAGCCCAACCAGACATGAAAACCCATGGCAAAAACAATCGACATAATCACAACGCTTAAAGGTAATAATACTCCCCGCAACTGGCGGAAAGTAATAAAAAGGCTGATCAGCATTAGACCCAGAGCGATGGGCATCAGCATTCCGAAGTCG